>JBELMP010000004.1:33992-53479 GCA_042095695.1 Maricaulis sp.
AGTCGAGGGCTGACGTCTCGAGCTGAGGCTCGACCGGGTCTGCGCTGGTCTCGCCAGTCTCGTCCGCCTCTGCAGCGTCGGCGGCCTCCATGGCTGGCGCCGCCTCGGCTGGGGCTTCCGGCTCCGGAGTGCTTGCTGTTTCGGCTTCATCCTCTGCAGCAGCCGGTTCGGCGTCCGCTACTGTGTCTGCGGCCTCCGCGTCGACGACCTCCGCGTCGACGACCTCAACCTGAATGGCCTCCGCCTCAGAAGCGGTGTCCGGCGCCGTGTCGGAATTGTCCCCAACGACCTCGTCTTCCAGTGCTTCGGCATCATCCTCGTCGGTTTCATTGAGTGCGAGCGCGGTGGCGCCAACGGCTGCAGCTGCGGCCAGGACGGCCCCGGCATCAGGACCATCCTCGACCGTATCGGCGTCGCCTGCATCCGCGATTGAAGGCTCCGGCGTATCGGCGGTTTCAGCAACCGCCTCTGCGGCGGGGGCTGTGTCTTCAGCCGGATCGGCCTGAAGGGTGACCGCCTCGGCGGGGTCTGGTGTGGCGGCGTTTTCTTCTACAGGCGTGTCGGCAATGGGAGCGGCGGCACCGGCGGTGGCCAGGGCGGCCGCTGCCGTGATTTCATTGGTGCGCACCTCTTCCTGCGGCGGATTGCGCAGGACGTGTTCGGCCAGACGCTCAACCCGGGCGCCGAAACGGCCACTATCGCGGATGCGATTGATCAGCCCACCCACCATGAACAGGATCAACGTGCCGGCGACAATAATAAGGGCCGCGTCAGCGCCACCCAGAATGGCACCGGCCACCAAAGTGTAAACAGCGAGCGCAGGCATGTAGAGAAGGCGCCAGTCCCGCACGGCGAAGGCGAGGATCGCCAGCAGCGCAGCGCCGGCGTAAAGCGCGGTCTCGGTCAATTGCGTGCTAGCGATCAGGCCGAGGCTCACAATAGCGTCGACCATCCCGGACGGGAGGGCCGACTCCAGACGCCAGCCTGCAAGGCCCGGCAATTGCGTCGTGATGAAGGCAAAGACATTGATTGCAGGAATTTCCGCCATCATGGCTGCATTGATCTCGGCGAGGAAGATGTGGACCACCGGCCAGACGGCGGCGAGGGCCGTTACAATCATCAGGAAAATGGCGAGCCACCAGTTGAAGCTGCGGGTGACGCCGGCCTTGGCCAGAATGGTGGTCGCATCAGGCGAGGCGCGCATCCACATTCCGCGGGAGTGATTGACGATGGCAACCGGGCGCGACCGCCGATTTGGACCAGACTGAATACGCAGAATGGTGGCGCTATCGCCGGGGGCGAAGGCGCTTGATGGTTCAACCAGGCGGACATCGTGCTCAATGCCGTCATGATCGGTGAGCCTGCCTGAATTCGCATCGGAGGCAGATACCTGTCCGGATACTGTGAAGTAGTCGACCCGGCGCGCGCCATAGGCCTGACCTGCATGCGCAGTCGGTAGCAAAGACATTACAAATAAACCTCACATCCATCCAGTCCGGGCCATAGCAATGCATGATCCGGGCCGGTTGCCCCTCTCCACGCATGATCTTACAAGTTCATTCGGACTTGGCGAAGAATTTTAAAGAGCCTTTTACAAATTATTCAAGCAGAGCGCGCCGGTCGCGCAATGTTAAGTTTTCCAGAGATACCAGATGCGGCTTTTTCCCTCCTTTTTCGCCTCTCTGTCAGCAATTCTGCTCACCGGATGTGCAAGCCTCTCGGCGCTGCCGGGCGTGCCGATTGCCGATGAGCGTAATCGCGAGCCGTTCATTCCGAGAGATATGTACCCCACGCCCCCAAATGTCGGGCGTCTGATTGGCCCGGAGGATTGCCGCGGCTCGCGTCTTGCCGCCGTGGCCGCCGACATGCCGGATTATCCTGCGCGCGCCTATTCGGGCGGCCGCCAGGGATGGGTGGTCGTCCGCTTCCATGTCTATAGTGATGGCAGCGTCCACCGGGCGCGGATTGCGCGCTCCGTTCCGGAAGGGGTTTTTGACAGAGCGTCCCGGCGGGCCGTGGATGAATGGCAGTTCCAGCCGCTCGAAGGTGTGCAAATCCTGGAGAATTGCGTCGTCATGTTCGAATTCCGGGCTGGCGAAGTCCGTGTAAGATAGCGCGTTAACCCCTCAGTAACTTTCCACAGCTTCCTGCAGTATTGGGCGAGCGCACCACTCGATGATTCAAGGTCTTGAGGCGACTCCGCTTTTCCGGCTGTCGCTCGGCGGAGCCCTGCAAAAAGCCCGGGAGAGCCCCCGATGCGGAAATATCTTATTTAGGTTTTTCAGCCTGCTGACGTCGCGCCTGACTCGCACCCCCGGTATCATGGTGATTCGCAAGGGACTTAATTCGGTGGGGTCACCCTTGCGCAGGGCGATAGCGAATGACTGGACAAACCTTTCAGATACTCAACGCATTCCTGACGGTCGGGGCAATGGCGTTCGGCCTTCTGGTCGCAATCTGGGCCTTCCGGAAAACCGCGGGAGCGCGGGCGGCGCAGGCAATCTGGCGCAAGCGGGTCAATGGTCTGGAAGAGAGAGTGGCGCGGGCGGATAGTGTCTTTGGTGCCCATCCGGGTCTGGTCCTGGTCTGGGATGAGCCGCCTTTTGACGAGGCGACGACCGGTTGGGGCCAGCCAAAGATTTTCGGATCCTCCGTTGCCCTGGCCTCGCTACTGCGCTTTGCAGAAGCAGCCGACGGCCCGGATCCAGCCGGAATACTGATGGAAGGTCTCGCGGACTATGAAGCGCGCTCGTCCAGTGGCGATGAAACGACGTTGCGCAAGCGGTTCCAGGATTTGATGCAGCAGGGCCACCCATTCTCACTGACGATTATTGGCCCAAGCGGTCGATTCTTGGAGGTTGATGGGCGTGCGGCCGGAACCCAGCTGGTGGTCTGGCTGACTGACGCAACGATCCGAGGGCTTGAGGAGAGCGGTGCGCGTGGCCGTATCGAGGAGGCCCGGCGTCTGGTGTCGAAGGACCCGATGGCCTTCCTCGACATGCTTGGTCGCGCACCTTTCCCGACCTGGCGAACAAATTCTTCAGGACGCATTGAATGGGCGAATGCCGTCTATGTCCGGGCGGTGGATGCCGGCTCGCTTGATGAAGTCCTTCAGCAGCAGGTTTTTCTCGATACGGCCCTTAAGGAACAGGCCGCCAAGACGGTCACGGACGGGCAGTCCCAGTGTGAGACACGCGTGGTCGCGATGAATGGCCGCCGGCGTGCGATGGAATTTGTTGTCTTCCCGGTATCCGGCGGTGCCGCCGGCATCGCGATTGATCAGACCTCGGCAGAAGAGGCCAAGGCGGACCTGGCCCGGTTCCGCCGCGCACATGATGAAACGCTCAATCATATGGCCGAGGCCGTGGTCGTTTTCGATCGTTCAAAGCGGCTGGCTTTCGCCAACCGGGCATTCTCGGACCTCTTCAAGCTCGATGATCAGCTGCTGACGGAACGTCCCGAGCATTCGACGCTGCTTGATCGCATGCGTGAAAAACGGCTGCTGCCCGAACAGGCTGATTATGCCCAATGGAAGGCAGATGAATTGGCGCAGTATGACAGTGCGCCTGGAGAGGAAACTCCGGATGACCTCTGGCCATTGCCCGATGGGCGGACTTTGCGCGTTGCCCGGCAGCGCCACCCGCTTGGCGGTGTCATGCTCATCTTCGAAGACAAGACAGACGAGCTGGCGCTGAAGGCGCGCTACAACACCTTGATCAATGTTCAGCGCGCGACACTCGATAAATTGCATGAGGCAGTCGCGGTGTTCGGCGCAAATGGGCGTCTGCAACTCAATAATAGTGCGTTCGAAGAGCTATGGGGATTCAGCCCTGAGGAGCTCGACGGCCAGCCGCAATTTGATGATGTCGCAGCCACCTGTGCCGCGCTCTTCTCCGACGACCGGATCTGGACGGACATCAAGGGCCGGGTCACCGATCCAAGCCCGCAGGCCCGCAAGCAGGTGACCGGCGAGATGCGTCGCTCCGATGATCGTGTGCTCACATATCTCACGCGGCCCCTGCCCGACGGTGCGACCCTGATCTGCTGGGATGATGTCACCGATAGTCGCCGGATTGAGGAAGCCCTGCGAGAACGTGCAGAGGCCCTCGAGACATCCGAACGCATCAAGACAGAATTCGTGGAGCATGTGAGCTACCAGCTCCGCACACCGCTGACGACCATTGGCGGCTATGCGGACATGCTTGCCCAGGGCTTTGCCGGAGAGCTCACAGATCGGCAAAAGGAGCCGATGACGGCTATCCAGGCGGCCTCCTCCCACCTGGCCAAGTTGATTGATGACATCCTGGACGTAGCCGCCATTGATGCCGGCAAGCTCGAGCTCGATCTGGGTGATGTGACGATGCGGGAAGTCGTGGAAGAGGCGACCAGCCTGGTCGCAGCCAAGGCCGATCATAACTCCATCAAGCTTGAGACCCGATTGGGTGAGGAGCCGGGCCTGCTGCGCGCCGATCGCAATCGCATCAAGCAAGTGGCCATGAACCTATTGTCCAATGCGCTGCGGCATGTCGAACCCGGCGGGACTGTGACCATTGGCGCTCAGCGCCAGGAGGAGGAAGTCCGTCTCTGGGTTGAGGATGATGGCGAGGGCATAGCACCGGACCAGCAGGCGCGGGTTTTCGAACGCTTTTCCCGTGGTGAACGCGGCGGTGCAGGTTTGGGCCTGGCGCTGGTCAAGGAAATCGCCCAGCTTCATGGTGGCTGGGTTGAGCTGCAATCCGAGCCGGGCAAGGGGACGACCGTGTCCTGCCACTTCCCGATCGAGCCCCGGGGCACAGGCGTCCCGCCCGAGCTTGCCTTGATGGGAACGACGACCGCGAAACTGAGTGAGACGGTGTAGTCGAGACTTGTCGCCGGCGTTTAGCCTTGGTGTTCCGGCATGCGGACGATCAAGCCGTCCAGCTCGTCGGTTACCTTGATCTGGCAAGACAGGCGAGATGTCTCCTGAACAGCTTCCGCGAAATCAAGCATGGAATCTTCCATGGATTCACGAGTTCCGGTTTTCTCTGCCCAGGCCGGATCGATATAGACATGACAGGTCGCGCAGGCGCAGGCACCGCCGCAATCCGCATCGATACCCGGAATCATATTGCGCACAGCGCCTTCCATCACAGTCAGCCCGGTGGCGACATCGATTTCGTGCTCGGTTCCATTGTGTTCAATATAGGTAATCTTGGCCATGATAGTCTCCGCTTGGACACCGGGAGATGAACACCGTTCACCGCTGAGTCAAGACCCGGCTGTGCGAGAGTTTCAGCTGGGTCGCTTGTTCTGAGGGACAGGTTTCGCTAAGCGCAGACCATGGACGCCTTCCAGATCATTACCCTCGACAGCCTGGATGCCACGGCCGCGCTTGGTCGGCGGCTGGCGGGAAGCCTGAAGACCGGCGACACGGTTTTACTGCGGGGCGATCTGGGCAGTGGCAAGACCACACTTGCACGGTCAGTAATTGAGGCGCTCGCCGGTGTAAGTGATGCGCCGAGCCCGACTTATACGATTGTCCAGACCTATGACCTGCTCGATGGCGGATGGCTCTGGCATGCTGATCTCTACCGCGTCGAGGATGAGGCCGAACTGGATGAGCTGGGCCTGGAGGATGCGTTCGAGGACGCGGTCTGTCTGATCGAATGGCCCGACCGTCTCGGCGCGTTGACACCGGCATCGCGTCTTGAGCTGGACATCTCTTCAGAACCCGGGAATGAAACAACTTCGCGCTTGGTCCGGTTGACGGGCCATGGAGACTGGGAGGCCCGGCTTGGCGATGTCTGATCGGCAAACACAGCGCACGGCATTCTTGGCGGAGGCTGGCTGGGGAGCGGCAGACGTCGAAGCCCTGGCCGGTGACGCATCAACGCGCAGCTATTTTCGGATATATAAGGGCGAAGATACCGCCATATTGATGGATGCGCCTGCAGGCGCTGAAGCGCCGGCCTGTCCTGTGGATGCCAGCGAGCAGGAGCGCCAGGCGCTCGGGTATAACGCCGTCGCACGCCTCGCCGGACCCAATCTGGCGGCCTTTGTCACACTCTCGGACGCCTTGACGCAGCGCGGCTTCAGCGCGCCAAAAATCCTGCACGCGGCTTTTGATTCCGGCCTGCTTCTTATCGAGGACCTGGGAGACCAGCTTTATGCACGACTTTTGCAGCGCGGCTATCATGAAGGCTCGCTCTATGCGGAGGCCGTCGATGTGCTGGCCGCCATTTACCGGTCAAGCTTTTCCAGCGTCCTCGAAGGGCAGGGTGCGCGTTGGCCTCTGCAGGCCTATGATTCGATTGCATTGCGGGCGGAGACGGAACTATTTCTGGACTGGTTTCTCGAGCGTTATGCCGAGAGCCCCGTCTCGCGCGACGCACGGTCGGCCTGGGCCGCAATCTGGGCGAGGGAATTCAAGCGTCTCGACAGCGTCCCGCATGGTCTGGTCTTGCGTGATTTCCATGCGGAGAATCTGCTCCTCCTCGAGGACCGGACCGGGCAGGCGAGAATTGGCCTGATCGACTACCAGGATGCACTGATCGGGCACCCCGCCTATGATCTTGTTTCCTTGCTTGAAGATGCGCGACGCAATGTCGACCGCAAGCTCGCCAGCCCCTTGAAAGCGCGGTTTATTGAAAAGGCGGGCATTGCTGATGCCGCAGGCTTCGATGCCAGCTATGCCGTGCTGGGAGCCCAGAGGAATGCGAAAATCCTGGGCATTTTCGTGCGACTGGCCCTGCGGGATGGTAAGGCGCGCTATCTCGACATGTTGCCCCATGTCGCTCGCCTTTTTGTCGGTGACCTTCAGCACCCGGCCCTGCTGGACTTGCTGAACTGGACCAAGACGCATGCACCATCAGTCTTCAGGGAAGCCCACAAGTGATCGAGATCAAAACCGGAATGGCTCTGGCCGCGGGGCTTGGTACCCGCATGCGGCCGCTGACAGATGATCGTCCCAAAGCTCTTGTGGAACTTGGCGGGAAGCGTCTGGTTGATTTCGCACTGGACCGGCTTGCGGCGACCGGCGTGCAGCGCGGCGTGGTGAATGTCCACCATTTCGCTGATGATATGGAAGCTTATCTGGCCAGACGCACCGGCGCGCCCGAGATCATAATTTCCGATGAGCGCGACGCCTTGCTGGAGACCGGCGGCGGTGTGGTGAAGGCGCTGCCGCTACTTGGCGAGGAGCCGGTCTTCATCACTAATATTGATGCGGTCTGGCTTGATGCGGGTGCGAGCGAGCTGGACAGGATGCGTGCGGCATGGAAGTCTGAACTTATGGATGTGCTGCTTCTTCTTGCACCGATGGGTCGGACGCTTGGGTTTGACGGTGCTGGTGATTTCTTCCTTGAGGATGATGGTCGAGTGGCCTGGCGCGGCGACCGCCCGACTGCGCCCTACGCCTATGCCGGCACCCAGATCCATAACCCCAAGATCATGGCAGGGCGTCCGCAGGACCGGTTCTCCATGACCGAGGTCTGGCGCGAGCTTGTCCCGGCCGGGCGGGTCCATGGCCTTGTCATGGACAGTTTCTGGATGCATGTGGGCGACCCCGTGGCGCGCGACGCTGCGGAGGCCCGGCTGGCGCGGTGAGCGGCCGCCTCCTCGATGCCCGGGTGCCGCGGATTTATTCCATTCCGCCGGCGCGGGATTTTGCTGCAGCGGTCGCTGCGACCTTGCGTCAGGAGTTTGCGGCAGATGAGGACCCGGAGGCCCTCACACGGGTCCTGATCCTCACCCCGACGCGCCGAGCTGCCAAGGCCATCGGCGATGCCTTTGCCGAAGCCGCCGGTGCCGGAGTTGCCCTGCTGCCGGTGATCCGCCCGCTCGGCGATATCGATGCTGATGACCCGCCCTTCGAGCCAGGCGAGCTCGCGGGGATCGCTCCACCGGCCCTCTCGAATGCACGGCGTCATTTTGAGCTGGCACGGCTCATCCTCGGCAAGGAGCGGGCCCTCGGGCGTGCGATGGGTGTGGGCGGTGCGCTCGCTCTGGCGAAACCCCTGGCGGAATTGTTGGATGACCTGGCCAATGAAGGTGTGTCCGATCTCACCCCGCTGGCTGTGGAATTGGCAGCGCATTTGCCAGAGGATCGGCGCGAGGCGATCGAGTTCCTATCCATATTGCAGGAGGCCTGGCCAGCGCGACTGCGCGAGCTCGGCGGACTCGATAGCGCCGAACGCCGGGCCCTGATTCTGTCAGCGCTTGCAGATCGCTGGCGGCAGACGCCGCCGGATCACCCTGTGTTTGTGGTGGGCTCAACCGGCTCCATCCCGGCTGTGCGCCGTCTTATGGGGGTCGTCGCTGGTCTGCCGCAAGGCGCGGTGGTCCTGCCCGGGTTTGACTGGGATATGGATCGTCAGGCCTTTGAGGGCATTGATGACGCCCATCCGCAATGGGCGATGCGCGATTTCATCGCCGAGCAGAAGCTGGATCCGGCGAGCATTCCTTATTGGCCCGGAGCCTCGGAAAATCCGCAGGAGCGCGCGCGACGGCGGATCATCGCAGAGGCCCTGCGCCCGGCGGGCACGACGGATGAATGGCTGCAGCGACTGGATGTGCTCAAGAATCAGCTTGGTGATGATTTCTTCGAAACCGGGCTGGACGGCCTCACCCTGATCGAGTCTCCCGATACACTCTCGGAAGCGCGCTGTTGTGCCCTGCTCTTGCGGGAGACGCTCGAAATGCCCGAGCGCACGGCGATATTGGTGACGCCGGACCGGGCCCTCGCGCGTCGGGTGTCCACCGAAATGGGCAGGTTTGGCGTCCGCGTCGATGATTCTGGCGGGGCGGCGCTGGCGGAGTGCGCAGCGGGGAGTTTTCTGGAACGCCTGCTGGATGTGGCTCTGGACCCGGGAAGCTTGATTGCCCAGTCGAGCTTGTGGGCCTCGAAATACTTCTCGGCCCAACTGGCCCGTGGCCCGGTTCACACCGCGCTGTCCAAGGCTGAGGCGGTTGCCTGGCGCGGGGTCAAGCCAGGGCAGGGTTTTGCCGGGCTCAGGGCACGGCTTGCGAACCGCCGGGTGCGGCTCCATCCGGCCGATCGCGAGCTGACTGAACAGGCCCTAGATACCGAGGCGACGGCGCTTTCCGACCTTGTCGACGGCGGAGTGACGCGTGTCGCGGACTGGGCCGAGCGTCATATTCTCGCGGCCGAGGCGCTGGCAACAACGCCCGACCAGCCAGGGGCACTGCGCCTCTGGGCCGGTGAGGATGGCGAGGCCGCGGCAATGCTGATGCGGGATCTCCTGCAGGAAAGCGATGCGCTGCCTGAGATGAGCCTTGCCGACTACCGCGCCGTCTTCCGGGATATGGCCCGCGCACGCAGAGTGCCGCCGCGCCTCGGCGTGCATCCGCGCGTGCAGATCCTCGGCCCGCTGGAGGCCCGACTGATCGCGGCAGACCGGGTGATTCTGGCCGGTTTGAACGAAGGGGTCTGGCCGGCGGGTATCGGCGCGGACCCCTGGATGTCACGGGGTATGCGTGCGGCGGTCGCGCTGGGGGCGCCGGAACGCCGGCATGGTCTGGCCGCCCATGATTTCGCGCAATTGGCGGCGTCCGCAGACGTGGTCCTGACCCGTTCAGAAAAAGCGGATGGCGCGCCGACAGTTGCATCGCGCTGGATCTGGCGTCTGCAGACCCTGGTAAGCGGAGCATTGGGATCGCAGACCGCATTGACGCAGGCAGGCCGTATCTATCCTGCGCTCGCGGCCCGGCTCGACGCGCCCTCCCATGCCATCAGACCGGCACCTGCACCGCATCCGACACCACCGGTATCAATCCGTCCGAGGCAGCTTTCGATTACCGAAATACGGACCTGGATCCGGGATCCCTATTCGATTTTCTGCAAGCATGTTCTCGGCCTTCGGCGACTGGACCCGGCCGATATGACGCCCAGCCATCGTGAGCGTGGTACGGCGCTGCACGCGGTATTGGAAACGGCGGTTGCCGGCTGGCAGGCGGAGATACCAGAAAATGCGGTCGACCAGCTCATAGAGATGGCGCGGACCGAATTGCTCCAGGCCGGATTTGAGGAGAGTGATCTGGGCATCGAACTGCCCCGCTTTGCGCGCGCCGCGCGCTGGCTCCTGGCCTGGGAACACAAGCGTCGCCGTGATGGCGTGACTGTCGAGGCACTGGAGACCTGGCTGGAGGCGGTTCTGAGCGGTCCGGAGGGCGCTTGGACATTGCGCGGAAAAGCGGACCGTATCGACCGGAGCGCTGACGGACGGCTCGACATCCTGGACTATAAAACGGGAAGCGCAGCGACTGCGGATGAGGTCGCTGTCGGGTTCGATCCGCAATTGCCGCTGACAGCGGCGCTTTTGCGCCGGGCCGAGAGTAGCGCGACAATCGCCCCCTCAGACCCTTCGGCGCTGATTTATCTACGCCTGTCCGGTGCCAAGGAGGCCGGTGGGGAGCAAAGGATTGATGGCCGCGGGCGCCAGAAGAAGAGTGCGACTGAACTTGCCGAGGCCGCGATGGAGGATTTGTTGCAGCTGATCGCGCGCTTTGATGACGAGACGACGCCCTATCTTTCCCAGCCTCGCGCGAAATTCATGGATGATTACAGCGACTACAATCATCTTGCACGGCGCGGTGAGTGGGCGATGGCGCGCGATGATGGCGAGGGTGACGGCTGATGGCGGCCTTCGACAAGAGTATCACCCGCAGGGCGACGGAGGCGCAGACCCAGGCCGCCGATCCGGAGGTCTCGGTTTTTGTCGAGGCCAATGCCGGTTCGGGCAAGACCCGTGTCCTCGTCGACCGGGTGGTGAATATACTGCTCAAAGGCGTGTCGCCGGACCGGATCTTGTGTGTCACCTATACCAAGGCGGCGGCGGCTGAGATGAAAAGCCGCTTGTTTGAACGTCTCGGCGAATGGTCGGTCGCGCCGGATGATGAGCTGCGCGACAGTCTTAAAAAACATGGTGTGTCCGGTGAAGATCGCGAAGCCCTGTCGCGGGCGCGACGGCTTTTCGCCCTTGCGCTGGAGACGCCGGGCGGGCTGAAGATCCAGACCATTCACGCCTTTTGCGAGAGCCTTCTGCGACGCTTTCCGCTGGAGTCTGGGGCCCTGCCCGGGTTCGAGACGCTCGATGATGCGCAGACACGCGAAACTGCTGCTCTGGCGCGCAAGGATGTTTTGCAAACCATCAAGCCCGAGACAGTGGACCAAATACTCGAGGCGGGCGGGCCGGATGCCTTCGATTCCATTTTCCGGTGGGCTGAATCTCATCGCTATGCCCTCCTAGCGGCGCTGGAGCGTGCAGGCAGTGGCACAAGCATGCGCGATGCGTTGTATCAGCATCTCGGCGTGGACGCAGAGCTGCGCCTGGCTGATGAGCAGTCCCGGGTCTGGTTGGAGACGCCGAAGTCAGACCTCGTAAGTGCCGCAGACGCCCTCGACGATCTGGGTGGCAAGAACGATCAAACCCGCGCCCAGCGGATACGTCAGGCCCTGGCGATGCCAGATCCGGCGAACGCGCTGGCAAGCTATTACGCAGTGTTCTTTACGGACAATGGCCACGGCCACCAAGTGAGCAAGCTCGCAACGGCTGCCATCGCCAAAGGTGCCCCGCAGGTCCTTGCATTGCTCGAACGGGAAGCGGAACGGCTGGAAGCCGAGCGGGCAAGGCTGAAGGCCTTGCGGGTTGCCGAGGCCAGCCAGGCGGCAATGACGCTCGCTTTGCCCTATCTCGATGCGCTTGCCGAGCACCGGGCCGCGCGGCGGGCGCTCGATTTCGATGACCTGATCATGCTGGCCGGCAATCTCTTGCGGCCGGACAATGCCTTCTCGGGCTGGGTTGGCTATAAGCTCGACGGACAGCTGGCCCATGCCCTGATCGATGAGGCCCAGGACACCTCGCCGGCGCAATGGGCGATGATCAAGGGGCTGACCGCCGAGTTTTTCGCTGGCGCGGGGGCGCAGACCGAGCCGCGATCCCTCTTCGTCGTCGGCGATGAGAAACAATCGATTTACTCCTTCCAGGGCGCAGACCCGGCAGGCTTCATCCAGGAAGGTGACCGGCTGGCCGCGCTCACGCGCGAGGCCGGCCTCCCATTCCGGCGTCCGGGAATGGATGTCTCCTTCCGTTCCAGCGCTGATATCCTGTCTGCGGTGGATCAGGCCTTTTCTGACTATCTTGGCGAGGCACCAGAGAAGAAATTCCTGCGGTCCGATGATGCAGATGAAAGCGTGCGCGGCTTCTCTTCCTATCAGACCCATCGTGCAGCGCGTCGTGATACGCCCGGATGTGTCGAATTCTGGCCGGCCATTCCCAGGCCCGAAACTGTCGTACCGAAATCCATCTTTGATCCGCTGGATGTCGCAGCCAAGGGATCAGCCCGCGATGTGCTGGCGCGATCCCTGGCTCTGGAAATCCGCGCCATGCTCGATCGCGGCGATACGGTCTGGCAGGAGGGGGATGGCCGGTTTGTCCAGCGCGCTGTTGAGCCGCGCGATATTGGCATTCTGGTGTGGCGGCGCACGGGTGGCTTCTTCGAGGAGATGATCCGACAGCTCAAGCTCGCCAATGTGCCCGTTGCCGGTGCGGACCGGATGGTAATGCGCGACCAGACCATTGTGAAGGATCTGCTCGCGCTGGGACGCTTCGCTGTAACCTCCAGTGATGATCTGGCCCTGGCTGAGGTTCTGAAATCCCCCTTCTTTGATCCGGATGACGGGAATCCGCCGAGGATTGATGACGCAGCGCTGACCGATCTTGTGCAGACGCGACCGACGCAGGATCGGGGTGGTCTTTGGCGCGCGCTCCTGCGGACGGATGATACGCGTTTCATTGAAGCACGTGACGCGCTCAAGGCCTTCCGGGACGGGGCTGATACGCAAGGCCTCTACAGCTTGTTCACGGGCTTTTTGAATGCGCGCAGCGCAAGTGGCGAGACCCGTTGGGCTCGGTGCTTTGCCCGGCTCGGGGAAGAGGCTCGCGACCCGGCGGAAGAGTTTCTCAATCGCGCCCTGCAATTCGAGCAGCGCGAGAACGGTTCCCTGGCCAAATTCATCGCTTTGGTCTCCGCTGAAGAGCATCAGCTCAAGCGCGAATTGTCGACGCAGCACAATGAAGTGCAAATCATGACGGTCCATGCGTCCAAAGGTCTGGAGCGTCCGGTGATTATCCTGCCGGATACGACGCGCTCACCCTTGAGCGGGCGGTCGGCACCGCTCTTTCTGGATGAGACAGCAGGTCTGATCTGGTCGCCGCGCAAGGAGGATGACCCCCTGCCGGTTGCCCGCGCACGCGAGCGCGCGCGCCAGGCGCAGAGGGCCGAGCATGAGCGTCTACTCTATGTGGCGCTGACCCGGGCGCGGGACCGGCTCATAGTCTGCGGTTGGAAACAGGGGCAGGGAAGCGGGAAAATCGCGCCAGACAGCTGGTATGCCCGCCTGCAGACACAATGGGCGGGATGGGAGACGTATGACGCGCCGGTGTCCGGCCTGGAGGGTGTGGAGGAGCCCGGCCTGCGGCTTGGCAGCGTCCCGCCGGCGCTGGGGCAAGCCGTGAGGAGCGCGGTCGCGGCGGTCGATCTGCCGCCATGGATCAGAACGCCAGCACCCCGGGAGGCCGCTGGCGCGCGTCCGGTCAATCCGTCCAGCCTGCTTGCTGCGGGCGAATCGGATCCCGCTGTTTCCTCGCCCCTGGGCGATCAAGGCGCCTATCGCTATCGCAGGGGTGAAGTTATCCACAAACTTCTGGAAACCCTGCCAGGTCTGTCGCCAAACCTTCGTGAAGCGGCGGCAATGCGCTTTCTCGCGGCGCAGCCTGACCTCGATGCGGAGCAGCGCGACACGATCCGCTCCGAAGCGCTGAACATCCTTGAGGATGATGCCTTCTCAGCCTTGTTCGGACCCGGCAGTCGCGCGGAAGTGTCGCTTTCGGGTTGGGCGCCCGGATTACCGCAGGGCGTATTTGTTCGAGGTCAAGTCGACCGTCTCATCGTGACCGATCACGAGGTTATGATCATCGACTATAAGACCAATCGGCCGCCGCCAGATCGGGTTGAGGATGTGCCGCCTGTCTATCTGGGTCAGATGGCCGCCTATCACGCCCTGTTGCGGGCCTTGCATCCGGACAAGCGGATCCGCAGCGCCCTGCTTTGGACAGATGCAGCACGGCTCATGGAATTGCCGGAAGCTCTGCTTGAACAGGTCTTGCAGCGCGGGGCGGCTTGACGTCGCGGCCCTTGATCCTTACCTCGGGGCGCATCAACGGCGTTCGCACAGCGGACGCGCCCCGAACAAAGGAGTAGCCCCATGGCGACCAAAGCGGTCAGCGATGATTCCTTCGAAGCCGACGTGCTTGAAGCTAACGGACCGGTTCTCGTGGATTTCTGGGCGGAGTGGTGTGGTCCGTGTAAGCAGATCTCGCCGGCGCTCGAGGAAATCTCCGAGGAGATGGGCGATGCAATTACCATCGCCAAGGTCAATATTGATGATCATCCGATGACGCCGGGCAAATATGGTGTCCGCGGAATTCCGACCTTGATGATTTTCAAGGATGGCCAAGTGGCGTCGACGAAGATCGGTGCCATGGCCAAGGGCAAGATTTCCGAGTGGATCAGCGAAACTCTCGCCTAGGTCTCGCATCGGTATGCAATGATACGGGCCTGGCATCAGCCGGGCCCGTTTTCTTTGGCCTTAACCCGGCGTTTTGTGCGGCGGCACATTGCCCAGGGCGAGGGCCTCGCCGGCCAGGTAGAGCGAGCCGCCGATAAGGATGCGCGCGGCCGGATAGGCGTGGGTGGCCGTCTTCAGCGCCTGGATCAGCCCGCCAGCGCTTTCGGCCTTGATGTGCAGCGCCTTGCAAAGCGCGATAATGTCGCTAGTCGGAAGCGACTGGTCGCGGCCGGTATGAAATTCCACAGCAATCACCTGGCTGGCGAGACCTGCGAATTGGCTGAGCCAGGCCTTGACGTCCTTGTTGGGAGAAAAGCCCGCGATGATGATCAGCGGGCGATCCTCGCGCTCGTCCATATCAGCGAGCGCATGCGCCAGGGCGATCGCAGCCGCTTCATTATGACCGCCATCCAGCCAAAGCTCCGCATGGGCTTTGCGCGCGATTTCACCGAGCGGCCCGCCGGTAATGCTCTGCAGTCGACCCGGCCATCGCGCCTGCGCGATCCCCTCGGCAACGGCAGTCTCCGGCCAGTCGAGCATGGCGGCGCAGGCCGTGGCGGCACCGGCATTGATGATCTGGTGGGGCCCAATGAGACCGGGCGCTGGCAAGTCCCAGACGCGGTTCTCGTCCTCATAGACAAGCCGACCATGCTGAGGGTAGGCGTTGTAATCCTCTCCCCAGACACGAGTTTTCGCACCGGACTTCACACCCCAATGCTTGAGCACCGCCTCGGCGGCGGGGTCTTGCTTGGACAGAACCAGGGGAATGCCCGGTTTTGCGATGCCGGCCTTCTCCCGGGCGATAAGTTCGATTTCCCGACCCAGAAACTCCTGGTGATCCATACTGACCGGGGTGATCACGCAGAGCTCCGGCTTGGAAATCACATTGGTCGCATCAAAACGCCCCCCGAGCCCCACTTCCAGGATCAGGCGGTCCGCTGGCGTTTCGCTGAACAGTAGAAAGGCGGCAGCTGTGGTGATTTCGAAGAAGGTAATCGGTTCACCAAAATTCGCCGCCTCGCAACGGGCAAAGGCCTCGATCAAGGCCTCGTCATCCACCGGTCGGCTGTCCAGCTGTATACGTTCGTTGAAACTGACCAGGTGGGGCGAGGTGTAAATGTGGACACGCTCGCCCTTGGCGCGGGCCATCTCTGCGAGGAAGGCACAGGTCGAGCCTTTGCCATTGGTTCCGGCGACGTGGACCGTCGGTGGCAGTTTCTCGTGCGGATTATCGAGCGCGGCGAGCAGGCGTTCGAGCCGGCCCAGCGACAGATCGATTTTCTTGGGATGCAGGCGGGCGAGCCGCGCGAGCGCGTCATCAATCGCCTGACGGCGGGTGCTAATGAGAGCCCCCCTGATCACTCTCCGGCGCCACCGGAACATGATCAATGGCAGGCGGGGTCAGCGCAGCGGGGGCTGACGATACAGGTCGTTTCAGCATCACGCGTAACATGCGCGCCAGCGTAGCGGGAATCTCTCGCCGATGCACGACTTTATCGACCATGCCCTTCTCCAGGAGATATTCCGACCTCTGGAAGCCCTCAGGCAGTTTTTCGCGAATGGTCTGTTCAATGACACGCGGTCCGGCGAAGCCGATAAGCGCGCCAGGCTCGGCGATATGGACATCTCCAAGCATGGCGTAGGACGCCGTGACACCGCCCGTCGTCGGGTCCGTGAGGACAACGATATAGGGCAGTTGGGCTTCGTTGAGCATTTCAATGGCAATCGTGGTGCGCGGCAATTGCATCAGGGACAGCGTTCCCTCCTGCATGCGAGCGCCGCCCGAAGCGGTAAAAACAACCAGGGGCGCACGCTTCTCAAGCGCAGTCTCGGCCGCCTTGATGAAAGCCTCGCCGGCTGCCGCGCCCAGCGATCCACCCATGAAGGCGAAATTCTGGACCAGGACGACGGTCTCGACGCCACCAATCTGGCCGACAGCAATCGCCATCGCATCATCACGTCCGGTCTGTTTGCGCGCGGATGAAAGGCGCGAGGTGTAAGGTTTATCATCCCGGAATTTCAACGGGTCCTTGGGGACTTCTGGTGTGTCCAGCTCGGTGTAATCACCGTCGAATGTGAACTGGAAGCGCCAGGCCGGCCCAATGCGCATATGATGTCCAGCCGGTGTCACGAATTGTCCGGCTTCCAGATCCTTGTGAAAGACCATGTCGTCGGAAATCGGACATTTCACCCAGAGATTGTCGGGCGTATCCCGCTTGGAGAAGATTTTCGACATCCCTGGCGGGGTAAGCTTTGACAACCAGTTCATTTCCGCGTCCCGATCTTTCATCGGCTTCTATCTCACCGTTTCGCGCTGTGCGCCGCAGATGACAGGCTCTGGACCAACTCGGTCGCGGCCGCAACACCGCCATCATGCATCGCATCGACAATGGCTGATCCGACCACCACGGCATCAGCGCGTTCGGCAATCGCCTTTGCCTGCTCCGGGGTGCGAACGCCAAATCCAACCGCAACCGGAAGGCCGCTGGCCGACTTGACCCGGGCGACAGCATCGCCGACTTCCGTCGCCACGCCGCTGGCCGCTCCGGTCACACCCGTCGTGGATACGTAATAAACGAAGCCGGATGTGTTTTCGACCACTGTTGCCAGTCGCTCATCGTCCGTGGTCGGCGTGGCAAGTCGAATGAGGGCAATCTCATAGGGGCTGAGCGCCGCGCGCAATTCAGCGTCTTCCTCCGGCGGAATGTCGACGCAGATCAGGCCATCAATCCCGGCCTTGGAGGCGCGACGCGCGAAATTCTCATAACCCATATAGTGGATCGGATTGGCATAACCCATCAAAACAACGGGCGTATCCGGGTCGAGCTTGCGGAAGCTGGCGGCCTGCGCGAAGACGCCCTGCAAAGTCATCCCGGCCTCCAGCGCCCGTAATGCCGAGGCTTGAATCGAGGGGCCATCAGCCATGGGGTCGGTAAAGGGCATGCCCAGCTCGATCACATCGGCACCGGCTTCCGGCAGAGCGTTGAGCAGGGCCTGGCTGTCGCCGTCGCCGGCCATCATGTAGGCGACAAAGCCCGGACGGCCATAAGCGTCCAGCTCGTTGAAGCGAGTGGTGAGGCGGTTGGTCATCTAGAGCTCCACCCCCAGCATGTCCGCCACTTGTGGGACGTCCTTGTCGCCGCGGCCGCACATATTCATCAGGATCAGACCGTCCGGACCCAGCTCCTTGGCCAGGTCGCGGACGCGGGCGAGGGCGTGAGCGGGTTCAAGGGCGGGGATAATGCCCTCCAGCTTGGTGCAGAGCTGGAACATCTCGAGCGCTTCCTCATCTGTCGCCGAGACATATTCGGCGCGCTTCGCGTCATGCAGGAAGGCGTGTTCCGGGCCGATCCCGGGGTAATCAAGCCCTGCCGAGATCGAATGTGCGTCAATGATTTGCCCGTCATTGTCCTGTAGAAGATAGGTCTTATTGCCGTGCAAAATACCCGGTTCTCCGCCCTTCAGGCTGGCCGCATGCTTGCCGGTCTCAATGCCGTGGCCGGCTGCCTCCACGCCGATCAGGCGGACATGTTCATCTTCGATGAAGGGGTGAAACAGGCCCATCGCATTGGAGCCGCCGCCGATACACGCGACTGCGGCGTCGGGCAGTCGACCAAGGCGCTCAAGCATCTGGGCCCGCGCTTCGCGACCGATAATCGACTGGAAATCGCGCACCATGGCCGGATAGGGGTGCGGGCCCGCCACTGTGCCGATCACGTAGAATGTGTCCTTCACATTGGTCACCCAGTCACGCAGCGCTTCATTCATGGCGTCTTTCAGCGTGCCAGTGCCCGAGGTAACCGGCACGACCTCTGCGCCCAGAAGCTTCATCCGGAACACGTTCGGGGCCTGACGCTCCACATCGGTAGCACCCATGAAAACCGTACAGGGAATGCCGAAGCGTGCCGCGATAGTGGCGGTTGCGACACCATGCTGACCGGCGCCGGTTTCCGCAATGATCCGCGTCTTGCCCATGCGTTTGGCCAGCAGGACCTGACCCAGGCAGTTATTGATCTTGTGCGAACCGGTATGATTCAGCTCGTCGCGCTTGAGCCAGATTTTGGCACCGCCAAAGGCTTCCGTCAGTCGCTCGGCGAAATAGATCGGGCTGGGCTTGCCGACATAATCGCGCAGAAATTCATCCATCTCCTGGCGATAATTCACATCCCGCTTGGCGTCCTCATAGGCCGCTTCCAGTTCAAGAATATTTGGCATCAGCGTTTCGGCGACAAATCGTCCGCCATAATCGCCGAACCTCCCGCGCGCATCAGGCCAGGCAGACAAGGCATTCGGTCGTGTGTCGACGGATGCTGTATCGCTCATAGCGGTCTCCTTGAAACTTAACGCGCGGTGGCGGGCTTGAGGGCATCGGCGAATGCCTCGATGAGATTTGCGTCCTTTACGCCGGGCTGGCTTTCAATGCCTGAAGAGACATCCACGGCCTGGGCTCCGGAGGCTTGGACAGCGGCCAAGACATTGGTCGGGGTGAGGCCTCCCGACAAGAGCCAGGGTACGGAAATTCTCAGCTTTTTCAGCAGTGAATAGTCGTATCCATGCCCCCATCCGCCTGGGCGATCGGCATTCCGGGGCGGTTTCGCATCAAAAAGCAGCATGTCAGCGACCCGGTCGAAGGGTTGCGCAGCCTCGAGGTCGCTGGCCTCGGAAACCGGTAAGGCTTTGATAATACCCTGTTTTGCGAAGTTGCGGACGTGTTCGACACGCTTCGGCGTTTCCTGCCCGTGGAGCTGGATCCAATCGGGTTGCATAGCATCGCGGATCTGGGCGAGAAGCATGTCATCAGGATTGACCACTACGGCGACGGTTTCAGTGCCAGTCGCCAAGTGCGCCAACTCGCCCGCCA
>JBELMP010000005.1:0-51029 GCA_042095695.1 Maricaulis sp.
ATAGCGCTTGCCGGCCAGATAGACGTCCGGATTTTATGTCGATCAAGTTGAGCAGCGAATTACCTTGTGGCAGGGTGGGCCAGGCTTCCATCTAAAACCCGGTGTCATCGCATGGCAGATCTATCAGACCCCGGATTCGCAACTCCTGTTCTTGGCCAGCGATAAGTTTTCGCCCGACGATTATATTTATCCTTGAGGCGTAACTGGAGGAGGTCTCGATGACGACATTCTCTATTTGCATACCGACCTGGAAATCTGAAACCTTCCTTGATCGCGCAATCGATTGTGCACAAGCACAGACCGTTGATGATCTGGAGATTATCGTCGCGATTGACGACAGCCCGGACGACACAATTGCAGTCGCCAGGCGCCGCGCTGCGGAAGATCCACGCATCCGGCTCATCGAGCATAGTGACAGGCTGGGCTGGGCACGGAATGTGAATAGTGCCCTGGACAGCGTGCGTGGGCGGTTTTTCTGCCTCTATTTCCATGATGACGAAATAACGCCAGATTATCTGGAACGTCTTCATGCTGTGCTGGACGCCAATCCGGAAGCCGGCGCTGCCGCCTGCGGCATCCGGGTCAATACTCCTAAGAGGACATGGACCCTGACAGGCGAGAGTTTCAACGAGGCGCCCACTGACCGGATGATAAGGTTCCTCCTCGGAGAGAGAAGCGGCGCGCCACTGCGCTGCCTGGTCAGGCGGTCAATGTACACTCCGCGACTGCGCTTACCTACAGCATCGCGGGCAGGTTTAAAGGCCCAACTTGCCTATCTCTGCGAGCTGCTTGGCACAGCCCCACTCATTCAGATACCGGACATCTTGTATGAAAGGGAGGCGCGACGCGATGATGGCCTAGTGGTGAGCTGGACCCAGATGCAGTTTCAGGACGCAATCCGAGACCTGATCTGCCTGTCTTCGCGTCTTGAAGATATCTTCACAGCATATGCCCCTGCTGAAGACCGCGTCGCCTTGATGTATGCGGCGCAATTGGCGCTTGATCTCTCACTTCGCAAATTTGAACCTGTCAGCCAAGCCGGCACGCCTATTCCCATGACGCACATAAACCCAGCCTTTGATGCACTCAGGACGGATATAGAAAGACTGCCAGCCCGCTTTCGGCCAGGCGCCGAAGCCGTCCTAAGCCATCTGGACCGAGTCGTTCGAAAACGGGCTAAATCTCAAAGTCATGTCAGTTAATGCTCCAATCGCGATTCTCGGCGGTGGCATTATGGGCTGCTCGCTTGCGCTCTCCCTTTCCATGCGCGGCCAGTCGAGCATCCTCATTGAGGCGGCCCCTTCTTTGCTTCAGGGGGCAAGCCGCTGGAACGAAGGGAAAATCCATCTCGGCTACCTCTATGCTGCATCTGGAAATCTTGCGACAGCGCGCGCGGTCCTTGATGGCGGACTGACCTTTCAAAGCCTGATTGAAAACTATCTCGAGACGAGTATTGCGGCGGCGATAGCGCCGGGAGCCGACACCTACCTTCTTCACCGTGACAGCGTGATCAGCACGCATGAGGCAGTCGAATATATCGATCAGATGGAGCGATTGTGCGCATCCTACGACCGTGGTCCTGCGCATCGAATGCCTGACAGCGAGATCGATGAGCTGGCCGATCTAAACCTAATCCGAGCAGGATGGCGCGTTCCCGAATACTCTATCGACACGATTGCACTTGCCGATGCCATCAGCGCTCGGGTTTTGACAGATCCGCGCGTCACGCTTCGACTGAATACCAGGGTCAGCGCGGTCGTCCCGGACACGAGCGGAGACGGGTATCATATCCAGTTCGATGACGGGCAATCCTTGCGGGCTGCCACGGTATGCAATGCCCTCTGGTCCCATCGGCCGATGATTGACCAAACCTGCCTGGGATCGACCGATCCGTCGCCGCATCACAGATACCGCGTCTCAGCGTTTCTCGAAGGCGTGAATACTGTCGAGATTCCCTCGATGGTTGTCGCTTTCGGCCCGTTCGGCGATGTAAAGAATTACGGCAATGGTCGCTTTTACGCGTCCTGGTACCCGGCAGGCCTGCTTGCGCAGAGCGAGACCATACCCCCTCCAGAGATTGGGTCATTGGACGCCGCCAAGCGAACCGCTATCGCGCATGGCATCAAAGAAGGGCTCGGCGGGGTGCTGCGAGGCGTGAGCGATATCTTTGAGGCCGCTGAGGCCATTCGTATCGAAGGTGGTTGGGTCTATGCGCAGGGCCGCGGCTCAATCGATCAGCGCGGCGCGTCGATCCACGCCCGAGATCGCTGGGGCGTCATGTCACGGAACGGCTATATATCAATTGACACCGGTAAGTATTCGACTGCGCCATGGATTGCGGAGCATATCGCTGAAAACCTGATTGGCTAGTTTTCCAGCGCCCCACTCTATCGTCATGCCAACGAATGTTGGGACCCGGTTCGGAAGGCGCGAGTGGATCAGAGCATGACTCGGACAAACCCAGCTCAAGGAACTGGGCCCTGACCGTCGTCAGGGCGACGGCGCTACACTAGTCTCATCCAATTCAAGACCACGCGGCGCACTTCAGGGTGAATTACATACCCAACAATCACGACCGCCACCCCATATGCGATTGCGAATCCCCCAAAAATATAAACTCCCCAGTCGCTCGCCCCTACCTCCCGCAAGCGTCCCAATAACGCGGCAACGGCTAGGAACAGCCCGATTGGAAATATCGAGAGGGTCGCCATTGCAGCCCCAACCGCAATTTTTTCAATGAATAGCCGCACGAGTTGGCCCCTCACCCTTCCAGCGCTCCCACCATCCTGTCGAGGAATGCGCAGCACTGGTCCAGCTGGTCGATCGCGACAAATTCATCCGGCTGGTGCGCCTGTTCGATGGAACCGGGGCCGCAGACAACGACTGACAGGCCCGCCGCCTGAAACTGGCCGGCCTCGGTACCATAGCTGACAACGCGGGTGGAGTTATCGCCGGTAATCTGGCGCGCCAGACGTTCCGCCGCGCCGTCATCTTCCGGCGCAAATGCCGGGACGCTGGAGCGCACCTCGACCGTCACCGATGCCTCCGGCGCGGTTTCGCGCATCTTGGCTTCGACCGCGCGGGCACGCTCGCGCAGACCAGCTTCTATCGCCTGGGTATCATCCCAGGGGCAGGGGCGCATCAGCGCACCGAATTGTGCATCCAACGCCAGAATATTCAGCGCTGTTCCGCCACTCATCTCACCAATTGTCAGCGTGCCGTGCGGCGGATCAAACGGGCTGTCATCGGGGGCAGCCGCTTTCAGGCCTTCAGCCTGCTCGGCAAGATAGGCCATCAGCGGGATGGCATGGGTCACCGCGCAGGCGCCATCATTGACCAGCGAGGAATGCGCCTCCTTGCCACGCAAGGTAACCAGCATGGAAAACAGGCCTTTATGGGCCGTGACCACCTGCATGTCCGTCGGTTCGCCGACGATTACCGTGGCGGGTTTGAAATCTCCCTGCATGATATGATCGATCAGGGCGGGAGCCCCCAGACAACCGACTTCCTCGTCATACGACAGGGCGATATGCACCGGGCGCTTGAGGTCAGCAGCCGCAATTTTCGATGCGAGGGCGAGAATACAGGCTGAAAAGCCTTTCATGTCGCAGGTCCCGCGTCCGTAGAGCAGCCCGCCTTTCTCGGTCAATTCCCAGGGATCGGTCGACCAGGGCTGGCCATCGACCGGCACAACATCGGTATGACCGGACAGCACGATGCCGCCATCAATGCGCGGGCCGAATACGGCGTGAAGATTGGCCTTGCGACCATCCGGACTGGGCACACGCTCGCACAGGGCGCCGAGCGCTGTCAGCTTTGCCTCGACATAATCAATCAGCTCGAGATTGGAATTGCGCGAGGTGGTGTCGAAGGCGACGAGCGTGCGCAGCTCGTTTATCGCGTCGGTGAAGGCAGGTGATGTCATCGAGTTCGCGCTAAATTTTCAGCTTCTCAGGAACCTATCCTTAAGACGCCCAGCCTATCCTGTCAGGTGGAAAAGACGCTTGAAAGCGTCCGGATGGTGTCTGGCATGTTTCGTTTCTTGAACCGTTGCATTCGTGAGGAACGCGGGAATGTTGCAATCATTTTCGCATTGAGCCTGGTCCCCCTCGCTCTCATGACCGGGGGCGTGGTCGACTATTCCCAGGCCATGAGCGCGCGGACGCGCCTCGCCCAGGCGCTAGACGCAGCGGCCCTGGCTGTGGCGGTTGATATCAATATCTCCGATGACGACGCTGTTCTGCTGGCGGAGGATTTTATCGCCGCCAACTATCCCGGCCATGAGGCCGGTCTGGTTCAAAACATCAATATCACGATGGATGATGACAGCGACACAGTGCTGATTACGGGAGAGTCCCGTGTGCCAACCATCATGCTTGGTCTGATCGGTATCGATGACATCACGGTGAACTGGACCAGCGAAGTCCAGCGCGCACGCTCCCGGCTGGAACTCGTCATGGTGCTCGACAATACCGGGTCGATGAGCGGCAACAAGCTCGAAGACATGCAGGACAGCGCAGAACTCCTGACCGAAATCCTTTTCGATGCCGCTGAGGAAGCCGATGATGTCCGCATCGGCCTGGTTCCTTTTGCCGCTACGGTCAATGTCGGCACCCAGTATGAACGCGCCTGGTGGCTCGACCCGGATGGCGATTCCTCAATCCACGCGGAATGGGCGGGCGGAACAACAGTTACTGTTGAAGTGGAGACATGTAGCGGACGTGGCCGGCGCCGACGCTGTACGACGACGCCCGAGACCTATTCGGCCAATCACTGGGACCTGTTCGACGACATGCGGGATGAAGCATGGGAGGGCTGTGTCGAAGCCCGGGAAATCCCAATGGATATCGATGATACTGAGGCCGACCCGGCCTTTCCGGACACGCTGTTCGTGCCTTACTTCAATCCCGACGAGCCGGACAATGACAGTGATTATCGCAATGACTATCTCGATGATGAGGTGTCCGGTGATGATGACGAGCGCATGCGCTACATCCCGAAATACGACAATGCACGGGTTCAGGACGATTCCGGCCCCAATCGGCGCTGCACCACCGAGCCTGTCACCCCGTTGACCAATAACGAGACGACGGTTCTCGATGCGATTGATGATATGGGTGCCTCCGGCACGACCAATATCCCGCAAGGCGTGGGTTGGGGCATTCGACTGATTTCGCCCGAAGAGCCTTTTACCGAGGGTGTTGCCTGGGATGATGCGGAAGTCGTGAAGGCCATGGTTATTCTCACGGATGGTGAGAATGTGATGAGTGGTCGATCAACGGATATGGGCTCCGATTACGGCGCTTATGGCTATTCCACCTATGGCCGGCTGGGCACAACCTCATCCAGCTCCACAACTCTGGAAAATGCGCTGGATGACCGCCTCACAGCCGCTTGCGACGCGGCGAAGGAACTCGGCATCCGCGTCTATACAATCACATTCCAGGTATCGGACTCGACCACGCGCTCCTTGATGGAAGACTGCGCCTCCAGCGAGAGCCTGTACTTCAACTCGCCCTCAGCCGCTGCGCTGGAGGATGCGTTCGAGATGATCGCGGGCGATTTGTCGAATCTGCGCCTGTCGCGCTAGCCATCCGCTTCGGACGAGGCCTCGTCCAGCCCGGGCAGATCAAGCAATTCCAGCTGGAAGACCAGCGCCTGGTTCGGGCCAATCGGCCCGCCTGGCGTCCCAGAAGGCCCATAGCCCAGATTGGGATGCACATAGAGCTCCCAGTTCTCGCCAACGCGCATCAGTGGCAGTGCCTCAACCCAGGCCGCAATCAGGCGATCAGACGGGAAAGTCACCGGCTCGCCGCCCGCATAGCTGTCATTGAATGCAACGCCATCGGGGTGCAGGGCGCGATAATGGACTGTCACCAGATCGCCCGGAGTCGGAGATGCACCCTCCGCGGTGGCGGTGTGGATCCGGTAAATCAGTCCTGAGGGCAGCTGGAATACGCACTCCTGCTGAAGGACATAATCGAGGAATGTCGCGGACTGATCGGAGTTTTCCTGCGGATTGCGAATGCCGGAATCAAAATCCTCGGTAAAAACCGGCCCGTTTGCATCGGTGACGCAATTCCGGGCTTCGGCGAGATCGCCTTCATAAACGACCGGATTCGACCCGCCCGAACAGGCGGCAAGCAGGCTCGCAGACAAGCCGATTGCGGCAAGCTGCACCCCCAAGCGTTGAATTGCTGAAGCTTTCATGGCTTACGCCCCCCTTATTCATTCGGTACGGTCGAGGCCGGCAAAATGGTCACCCGCCAGCTGGTCTCAGGCTGCAGATAGGTCTGGGCCAGAGAAATCAATTCCGCCCGTGTGATGCTCTGATAATCTTGAGCCACCGTGCGGATGCGGTCCAGCCGTTCCGGCTCCCGCCAGGAACGCGCCAACCAGCTGAGCCAGGCGCCATTATTTTCCATCGCCTCTTCAAGCTGCTCGAGCGTCGGTCGACGGGCGCGCAAAACCTCATCCTCGCTGATATCGCCTGCCGCGAGCGCCGCTGCGAGTTCATCAATCGCCGCATAGGTCGCATCGAGATTTTCCAGACTGACATCGACCCCGACCCAGATGTAACCGAAATCCGGGTAGGTATTGGATGCCTGATCACTGGAGAAGGTCGAATAGGTAAACCCGTCTTGCTCGCGCAGCCTTTCGGTGAGTTTGAGGTCAAAGACTGCGCGCAACAAACTCAGGGCCCGACGTTGGTGAACATCATCGCCATCGGTCGTCGGCCAATAGATATTCGCCATCGCCTGGTCATCCTGACCATTATGGGTGAGCCGAAGAGGCTCACGGCGCGGTTCCGGGAAGCGGATGGTGCGAGCCTCGGGATAGGCGCTCCAGTCCGGCGCCCGCGCTGGAAGCGCCGCAAAGCTGGACATCATCGCGGCTACAATTTCTGCCTCGCTTATATCGCCAACAATCGTGATCTCGATTGGCGCATCCGCAAGGGCAGGGCTGAGGAAGTCACGAATATCGCCCATGCTTACCGCCGCAACCTCATCGGCGGTCGGAAAACCATAGCGAGGATCGCCGCGCCGGAGCAGGCGCGCCACCTGCGTCTGCAGAATACCGGACGGGGATGCCGAAAAATTCCTGCGCAATTCAGGTGTCACCGCAAGAAATTGCGCCAGGCCTTCCTCGCGCCAGCCCGGATCGGTCATGAAGGCGGCAAAAACCTGTAGCTGGGTCTCGAAGTCTTCCGGCGTCGTGCTCGCTCCAAAGCTGAAACTGGACGTCCCGACGCTAAAATTCAGGCCCACATTTCGGCCTGCCATGGTGCGGCTGAGCTCGTCCAGAGACAAACTCCCCAGCCCGGTGGCTGTAAACACCGAAGATGAAATGACATCAATGGCCGGCAAGGCCCGCGGCTCGAGCTCGCCCGCACCAAAATCGATGCGAACATCGACCTGACCGGCTTCGAAGTCTGTCTGCTTCAAAGTCAGCCGGACGCCATTTTCAAACCGCAGACGCACAAGGCCGAGATCCTCAATCACTTCGCGGTCCGCAATCGCCGACGGGCTGCCAAAATCCATATAGGCGAAGGCTAGCTCGGCGCTCGCATCCGGCGCCTGCAATGCCACAGAGCGGCTTGTCTCCCAGATATCGCGGATCTGCTGTTCGGCCCGGTCCAGCTCGGAGGAGGATGCCAGGAAGATAAGCGGTTCGGCCTCCCATTGCGCCCGGAAGGCCGCTTCGACGGCCTCGAGCGTGATCCGGTCATAAAAGCCATCATACCGCTCAAGCGCAGACTGTGACGTCGTCAGGACGCGATTGGAGCGCCAGGCATCCCAGATGGCATCTGCCATCACTGTTGTATCGCGCGTCGACGCCTGGTCTACCGCGGTTCGAAGCGCGGTACGCTGGATCGCCAATTGCTCATCCAGCTCGGCCTGGGTGAAGCCATAGGTGACGGCCCGGCGCAATTCCTGTTCGATCGCGATTATGCCGTCCTGCCACTGCTCCGGAGCCAGGACAGCGAGAATGCTTGAACTCTCGGCAATCCCGAAATCGGAGCTCTGTCCTGCGCCGGCCTGAAGCAACGGTGATGTTCCCGAACTTATCAGGGTTTCGAACCGGCGGGACAGGATCGCATTGCCCAGGGTGACAAGATTATTCTCGAACCGGTTCTCGGCGGTATCGGGCCGGTCGCGGCTTGGCCGGATCGTATCAACGGTCAAGATCGTGAAGACTTCGGGGTCGTAAAAATAGCCCACAGAGAAGGGGCGATTGACCTCCACAGTCCCGATTTCAGGGTCAGGGCGCGGCATGTCCGGCCCCTGCCAGTCTGCGAAACGCTCAATGATCTGGGCCTCGATCTCGTCGACATCGATCTCGCCGGTCACCACCAGCAAGGCGCGTTGTGGCACGTAGAAATTCTCATAGTAATCGACGAAGTCCTCACGCGTCGCTGTCTCGATCACCTCAGTGGTGCCGATCGCATCACGCTCCGGGATCAATGTCCCCGGAAAGCGGAACCGCATGAGGGCGTTGTTCCAGCGCCGCACGGGGTTATTTCGAAATCGCGCTTCTGAAAGAATGACACCGCGCTCGCGATCAATGGCCTCGCTGTCCAGAAGCAGTTCGCTGGCCGTTTCACGCAGCAGGAAAAAGCCCGTGGCGATCGTCTCAGCATCGGTCTCGGGCAGATCGAGCTGATAACCCACCGTCTCATATCCGGTGAAAGCATTGGTATCCGGGCCGAATGCGAGACCGAAACGCTCAAGTAGCGGTACCATCTCGCCTTCTTCAACATTGGTAGAACCATTAAAGGCCATGTGTTCGATGAAATGGGCGAGACCGCGTTGCCCCTCGCTCTCCGCCAAGGAGCCCACATTGAAGACCAGTCGCATGGCTGCAACATTCGCCGGCGATCCATTTTCCATGATCGCATAGCGCATTCCATTGTCCAGTTGGCCGTAGCGGATCGCAGGGTCTGCCGGAAGGTCCGAAACATCATGGGCAAAGGCTGGATCAGAGGGCGCCTCGCCATCGCGGCTGCAGCCGGCAAGCAGCGCGATCGAGATGCCAAGGACAATGAAAAAACCCCAATATGATCGCGTCATTACGATTGCCCTGTATCCGAACCAATATCAGACCCTAGGTCTTGCTGGTTCTTTGTCGAATGAAAATGAAGCGAGCCCTGCTTAATCTCAGGCGGCATCCGCATCGACCGGGTCGTGCTCGGCAACCCAGTGGCCCGGCTCAACCTCGATCAATTGCGGGCGATATTGCTCAACATCCGGGTCATCAATCAGTTTGGACCGCATGAAACGGAGTTGCGCGCGCGTATCCATCGGCGAGGGCAATTCGCCGTCCAGCTTGATCCTCGGCCGGTTTTTCTCGATTTCCGGATCAGGCACCGGCACCGCTGAAATCAGCGCCCGCGTATATGGGTGGCGGGGATTGCTGTAGAGCTGTTCGCGGCTCGCCATTTCCACGACGCGCCCGAGATAAAGCACCATGACGCGGTGGGAGATTTCGCGCACAACGGAAAGGTCGTGCGAGATGAAGATCATCGAAAGGCCCAGCTCCTGCTGCAGCTTTATCAGCAATTCGACGATCTGCGCCTGGATAGAGACATCCAATGCAGACACTGCCTCATCACAGATCACCAGCTTGGGATCGAGGATCATCGCACGGGCAATACCGACACGCTGGTTTTGACCACCGGACAATTCATGCGGATAGCGATTGATCATCGCCGGATCCAGCCCGACTTTTGACATCATCTCGCGAACCTTGGCCTGCCGCTCCGGCCGGCGCATCGATTTGCGATGGGTGAGGAGCGGCTCGGCGATGGAGGCACCGATCGTCATGCGTGGATCTAGCGAGGCCAGCGGGTCCTGGAACACGATCTGAAAGCCCTGCCGCTCCTTGCGAAGCGCGGATTTACCGAGACCCAGGAGATCCTTGCCCAGCCAGGCCACACTGCCCGCGCTGGCCGGCACAAGCCGCAAAATAGCCCGCGCCAGCGTCGATTTCCCGCAACCGGACTCGCCCACTACGCCGAGTGTCTCACCGGGCTTGAGCTCGAAACTCACACCATCAACCGCGCGCAATGTTTGGTATTTCGGCCGAAAGCCACCGGAGACCTGGATCGGGAATTGTACTTTAACATCCTCTGCTTGCAGCAAAGGTGCTGCGCCAGCATCCGCGACGGGCGCCAATTGCACCGATCCGGGCCTTTGCTTCGAATCGATCCGCGGCATGGCATCGAGCAGCATGCGGGTATAAGCATCTTCCGGTGCCGAGAAGATCTGACCAGCATCGCCGCCCTCGACATAAACACCATTCTTCATGACCTGAACCCGATCGGCCATGCGCGCCACAACGCCCATATCATGCGTAATCAGAGCCAGGGCGGCGCCGGTGTCCTTCTTGAGCTCATCCATGATGTCGAGCACTTCCGCCTGGACCGTCACATCGAGCGCGGTGGTCGGCTCGTCGCAAATCAGCAGATCAGGTTCGCACAGCATGGACATGGCGATCATGACGCGCTGGCGCATGCCACCGGACAGTTCGTGGGGATACTGTTCGAGCCGGCGCTTGGCCTCCGGGATACGTACGCGCTCCAGCCATTCCAGAGCGCGCGCCTCAGCGGCCGCACCCTTCAATTTCATATGGATATTCAGAACCTCTGACATTTGCTTGCCAATCCGCATATGCGGGGTCAGCGAAGTCAGCGGGTCCTGGAAAATCATCGTCATGCTCCGACCGCGAACCTCATTCAGCTTGCGCACCGGCAGGTTTAGAATATCGCGACCGCGATAGCGGATGGCACCGCTCGCCTTGCCGTTCGAAGCCAGGAGCCCCATGGCGGCCAGAAATGTCTGGCTCTTGCCTGAGCCGGACTCACCGACGACAGCAAGGCATTCACCCTCGCGGATCTGCAGCGACACACCGCGCACCGCATCGACCTGGCCGTCGGGTGTCTGGAAGCTGATGTTGAGGTCCTCCACTTCGAGAACCGGTGATGAAGAATCGGTGGCGCCTTGTTTCCGGGACACGCATCAGCTCCGTCGAATACTAACTCGGCCTTACTCTAGCTGCTTGTGAGGCCATGACCAGTGCCACAGTCAGGACCACCCGCTCATCCGATATAATTTGGGTCCGGACATCAGCCGCTTTACTAAGATTTACCACGATGCTGCATGAATCAGGCAAAGTGCTGAATCTACTTACCCGATCGAGTCCGTGTCGATGACCCATTCCGTAAATGATACAATGCTGGCGCTCTACCGCCATTCGGCATCGGCTGTCATTACCGCTGATACGGGGCGGAGCTTGATCGCGATGAATCCGGCAGCGGAACATTTGTTCGGCTATTCCGAAGACGAAATTCTCGGCAAGAACAGCCAGATTCTTTATGCCGATCCGCGTGATTACAGCCGATTGGGCCAAACCCACTTTAGCGACTATGCCGAGAATGGCGGCGAGGCCAAGCCCTATCGGACCAAGTACCGGACCAAGGACGGGCGCGTCTTCGACGGCGAAACCATCGGCTGTCCGGTGATTGACAGAACCGGCGCGACAACCGGCTTCATGTGCATCATCAATGACGTTACCCACCGGCTGGCGCTGCAGGCCAAGCTCGAGGCCAGTGACATCCAGCTGCGCGCCGCCCTTGCCTCCGCGAATGAAGGCGCCTTTTCGCTCAATCTTGTCACCGGACTTGGCTCAACCCGCGGCTTCGTGAACGAGTTCATGGGTCTTACCACCTCCGATGCAACCATCAGCCTTGATCGCTGGCGTCAGGTTATCCACGACAGTCACAGACCCAAATTTGATACGGCGATTGCCCAGCTTCGACGAAAACCTGGCTCGCAGCTCGATCTCGTCTTTCCGGCACGGCGGAATGATGGCGTTGATCGCTGGTTACAGATTCGCGGCCGTGTTTCGGAGTTTGCGCGTGATGGCTCTGCCTTGCGCCTGACAGGGGTGATCTCTGATATCACCGAACGTCAGGAGCTGGAGCGCAAGCTGGCCGAGCGCGAGCGGCAATTGGCCAACGCCATCACGGCCGGCGCGTGCGGGGCCTGGGAAGTCGACTTGGACACGCTGCAGATCACGCCAATCGGTGAGGTGCGGGCCATGCTCGGCATCGCCGACACCCCTGTGGAGATCGACAGCGCGGTCTGGCTTGCTCAGACCCATGAGGCCGAGCGCGAGTCTGTCCGCATACAGCTCGTGGCCATGGGGGACGGCGGAATAGATGAGCTGGATGCAACCTATCGCTTGCGGGATAATCGTACTGGGGAATGGCGCTGGATCCGCGCAACCGGCAAGATCACCAGCGCACCGGATGAGCCTCGCGTCGCGGCAGGCGTTCTGATCGACATAACCGATCGAAAGCGCCTTCAGCAACGTGCAGAGGAATCAGAGTGGTTGCTAAAAACAGCGCTTGAAGCCGCTGGTGAGGGCGCTTGGCGGCTCGACCTCAGAACCCTCGATGCCGCGGTGACCGGCGTGCTGAGCCGGATGATGGGCCTTGGAGATGCCGACGCTGCAACCCATTTCGATACATGGTTCGAACGCGTCCATGAAGATGACGGGCAGATCGCCCGCGATGCCCTGAATGCGCTTCGTGAAGGCACTTCCGAACAAATCGATTTCGTTGTTCGGTACTCATCCGCAGAAGCCGGTCAGATCCGGCTTCATAATCGCGGCCGGATCAGCGAATGGGATGCAGACGGGAAGCCGGCGATTGCGTCTGGCTTCATGACCGATCTGACCGAATTCATGGAGACGACGGAGACGCTGGCGCAGCGTGAACAATTGCTCTCGGACGCGATTGAGGCGAGTACGCTGGCAATCTGGCGCTTTGATGCGGATGCCAATCGGATCTGGTTGCGCGGCGACATCGTAGCCGAGCTGTTCGGTTCCGGCGAAGAATGCGAAATCTCCGGCGAGAAATGGCGCGCGCTGCACTACCCTGAAGATCTCAAAATCGCCTATGAGAGCCTTGATCTGACCTGGAAGAATCCCGGCAAGAGCGCGAATATCGAATTCCGCCTGATGACCCATTCGGGCGAGTGGCGCTGGTATCGCGCAAGCGGCCGCCGACCGGTCCTTGAGGGACGTGACCCGGCGCGCATGACGACCGGCGTTGTCGTCAATATCGACGCGGTGAAACGCGAGGATCAAGCCGTGCGTGAGGAGCGCGCCCGGTTCGAGCGCATCTATAATGCGACGCCTGCCATGCTCAACACGATGGATGTGGAGACTGGAGAGATTGTCCAGGTCAGTGATTTCTGGCTTCAATCGCTCGGCTATGACCGGCAGGCCGTCATCGGCAAGCCCGCTTACGAATTCCTTGATGAAGAATCGCGCAAACGCGCACTAGACCATTCCCTGCCCCTGCTCCGCCAAACCGGGGTGAATGAAAACATTCCCTATCGCATCCGCCGCAAGGATGGAGCTTATATGGATATTCTCCTCTCCTCCTTCCTGGTGGACGAGCAGGGACGCCAACGCTCCTATGCCGTGATGACCGATGTCACGCCTCTCCGGGCAGCCTATGAACAATTGCAACGCTCCAACAAGGAACTCGACAGGTTTGCGACCGTCGCGTCGCACGATTTGCAGGAGCCCCTGCGCAAGATCAGTGCTTTTGCCGCCCTCGTCCGCCGCCGCTATGCCGACCAGATTGACAGCGAAGGCGTTCGCTCCCTGGATTTCCTCGTCGATGCCGCCCAGCGCATGCAGTCACTGATCGACGACCTTCTCGCCTATTCGAAAATGGCGAGCCAGCCATTGCGGTTGCAGCGCCTCGACCTCAATGAGCTGGTGGAGGATGTTCTGGAATCGCTGGAAACCAGCATCCGCGAGAGCCGTGCCGAGATCCGGATAGGTCGACTGCCACGCCTGCGCGGCGATCCGCTTCTGCTGCGCCAGACCTTTCAGAACCTCATCAGCAATGCCGTGAAATATCGGGCGGACCGTGACCCGATTGTGGACATCACCTTCGAGACCAGTGCGGAGGAAATGATAATCTCAATCCGCGATAACGGGATCGGCTTTGACTCGAAATTCGCCGAGAAAGTCTTCGCACCGTTCCAGCGACTGCATAATCGCGATGAATATCAAGGTACGGGTATCGGTCTGGCTATTGTTCGTCAGTCGGTGGAACGTCATGGCGGACGCATTGATGTCGTGTCCGAGCCTGGAAAAGGATCGACCTTCCGGATCGCACTACCGGTTCGAATGTTGTTAGATGAGCCTGAGTCCGCTGACGTGTCGGCGCAGTGAGCGACTATTCAAAGCGCAAGGCGTCGATCGGGTTCAGACCCGCCGCACGTTGTGCGGGATAGAGTCCGAAAAAGACGCCAACAAAGAGTGATGCGCCAATCGCGATCGCGACTATGAGCGGGCTGACCACAATCTCCAGCTGACCAATGCTCGAATAGAGTGTCGAGCCCACCACCCCGGCCGCGAGGCCGAGACCACCGCCGATAAGACACAGGACAATGCTTTCGATCAGGAATTGATTGCGGATATCCTGTCGCTTGGCTCCGACCGCGAGGCGCAGACCAATTTCGCGTGTGCGCTCGGTAACCGAGACGAGCATGATATTCATAATCCCGATGCCGCCGACCAGCAGGACAATGCCGCCCCCGACGGCCAGCAATAGACCCATCTGGTTCTCGGTCTCATTGCGCGCACGGATGAACTCGGCAAGCGATGAAACATTGAAATCATCCTCGGCACCGGGCGCTATATCCCGACGAATACGCAGCAAATCCTGAATATCCGCAATCACGCGGTCGGTATCCTCGCTAGCGGCGATATCAGCATAGATCGTGGTGACCGGATCCGGCGTCGGCGGGCGCTGCCCGGCGCCCAGACGTGAACGCGCTGTCTGCAGCGGGGTGAAGATGATGTCGTCCTGATCCTGCCCGAAATTCGACTCGCCCCGCCCCTCAAGCGTGCCGATGATTTCGAAGGGCTGCCCGGCGACACGAACCGCCTGACCGATCGGGCTGGCCCCATCGAACAGTTCATCAACGATGGTCTGGCCGACCAATGCCAAGCGGCGCCCGGAGGAATCCTCCGCCGGCGAGAAGGCCCGGCCTTCGTCGATGACCCAGCCGCGCGCCTCGAAATACTCCGTGTTCACACCATAGATCTGGGTTTGCCAATTCACCCCGCCGAAGACCACGCTTGCGGACGATCTTACCTCGCCCGACACACCGCTCAGACCGGCGATCTCATTGCGAATAGCCTCAACATCACCATCGGTCATAGGCGTCGCCGAGCCCGCCGCGCCGCGGCGGCCGCCGAAAATCGACGTGCCCGGGCGAATGATCAGAAGATTGGCGCCAAAACTCGCAATCTGTTCCTCGACAGCCTGTTTCGTCCCCTCGCTGATTGAGACCATGACGATAACGGAGGCGACCCCGATAATGATGCCCAGCATGGCAAGGGCGCTGCGCAGAGCATTAACCCGCAGCGCAATCAGAGCAATTCGTACAGACGCCCAGAAGCTCATGACCGATCCTCCACCACGCGACCATCGCGGAACACGATTTGACGCTTTGCATGATCGGCAACCTCCTGCTCGTGAGTAACAAGGATGACTGTTATGCCGTCGCGATTTAGCGAGTCGAAAATGGCCATGACCTCCCGCGATGTCGTTGAATCCAGCGCGCCGGTCGGCTCATCCGCAAGGATAATGGCCGGGTCATTGACCAGAGCCCGCGCGATCGCGACGCGCTGTTGCTGTCCGCCGGACAATTGCTTGGGATGGTGATGACTGCGATCGCCCAGTCCGACCTGCTCAAGGCGCGCCAAGGCACGCTGCCGTCGCTCGCGCGGAGACACGCCTGCATAGACGAGCGGCAGAGCAGCGTTCTCGGCAGCTGACGTCCGCGGCAGGAGATTGAATTGCTGGAACACAAAACCGATAGAGCGGGATCGGAATTCCGCCAGCGCATCGGAATCGAGGTCGGCGAGAGCCTGACCATCGACATAAAGTTCTCCCGAACTCGGGCTATCAAGGGCGCCAAGCAGGTTCATCAGTGTCGACTTGCCCGACCCCGAAGCGCCCATAATAGCCACATATTCGCCTTGGCCGATGGTCAGGCTGACCCCATCCAGGGCACGGATCTCGGTCTCTCCCATGTGATAGACTTTAGTCAGGTTCCGACAGTCTATCAGCGCGGTCATTGCCGAACCTCGCGGGCTCGCGTTACGACGGCTTCACCAACGGCGATATCACCTCCGACGGCCTCGGTATTCTGGGTGTCGCTGATCCCAAGACGCACCCGGCGCTCTTCCAATCGGCCTTCTTCGGTCTGGACCCAGAGCGTCGCGGCGCGTGTCTCTGTCATGGCTCGGGCCTGGGCCTCGTAAGCACGAAACTGTTCCGGTGTCAGCACGCCGCGCAGACCTTCACGGATTGCATCCTGGACAGCCGTCCGATCGAAACTCCCGCTGCTCTGTGCTTGGGAGAAGGCACTGCGCATAACGCGCTGCGCATCCGCGAGCTGGGACTCGCTGAGATCCAGGCCGGCAAACATCTGACGCATGCGATCATTTCCGCCGCCTGGCCCACCTGCTCCCGCAGGGCGCCCGCTGCCCGGTGCCGGAAGCGGATCAGTCATTGCTGCCAGCGCGTCAGAGGGGCGAAATCGGAGGGCCGCATTGGACACGATCATCACATCTTCCCGTTCGCCGGTGACGATATCCATATTCGCCGTCATGCCCGGAAGCAGGCGCTGACCTGGATTATTCGCCGAGATGACGACTGTGTAGGTCACGACATTCTGGAGCGTCTCCGGCGCCAGGCGGATCTGCTCGACAACACCGTTGAGGGTCAGGTCTGGATAGGCGTCGACAGTGAATGAGACCGGCTGTCCATCGGCAATCTGGCCAATATCCGATTCATCAATCTGGGCGTCGATCTGCACTTGGCGCAAATCCTGGGCGATGGTGAACAAAACCGGGGCGGACAGGCTGGCGGCGACTGTCTGACCGACATCGACAGCCCGGTCGACCACGATACCATTGATCGGCGACCGGATCGTCGTGCGATCGAGGTCAATCTGGGCGGAGTTCAAAGCGGCTTCACGCTGGCTCACCGTCGCCTGGGCATTGGTAATCTGCGCACGCGCCACAGCCAGGTCGGCTTCGGCGGCATCCAGAGCAGCACTCGCATTGTCGAGCGCAGCCTGGGATGCATTGCCGCGTGTATGCAGCTCAGCGGTACGGTTGAAATCAAGCTCAATAGTCCGGTTGTTCGCCTGGACCCGCGCATAACTTGCCCGTTGCAGGTCAAGATTGGCCTGCGCCGTCAGCAGCGATGCCTCGGCCTCACGCACCCGGGTTTCGAAAGTCTGCGGATCAAGCTGGGCGACAACCTGCCCGGCTTCGACAACATCGTTGAAATCGACCAGGAGTTCCGAGATCTGGCCGGATACCTGGGAGCCCACTTCGACGGTTACCAGGGCTCGCACGGCACCGGAAGCCGCGACTGAACGGCGAATGCTTCCGCGCTCGACATTGCCGGTTTCAATGCGGATCTCGCCGCTCTGCCCTGGCGTCTCGCCGGCGAAAAAATAATAGCCGGCGATCGCGGCCAAAATGACCAGCACTCCGATAATCCACTTGGACATGGTAAGATTTCGCTCCCGCTACCCCCACAACATAATGTTGTACGTCGTGGAAACTAATTCCCGTCGATTCATTTGCAACGCGAATGCGCTGGCCCGTGGTAAAATTGCGCGATAAAACCGATCCCGGGATGGGAAAGGTGGGATCTCGTGGAGCTGACCGAGCTACTTGCCGTGCCTGGCATGGGTACGCTGCTGGAGTTCGCGCCGATTTTCGGCGGCGCGCTCTGGGTGTTGCTGACGACCCTGCTCTGGCGCGATGGATTCAATGATCTTGCCGAACGCCTTGTGCGGCCACGCTGGAGTGGCGCCGAACGCCTCCAGGCCCTGGCGATGATGCCCGTACGCGCCGTGCTCCTGATGGGCGTGGCGGGTCTTGGCGCTTTCATGACCACATTGGGACTGGGCTTCAACCTCGCCATCCTGCTGAACATATGGAACGGTTTTCAGCTGGCGCTGAATAGCGCCTGATTTTAGCCGCCCCGCCAGCAAGCGTGGATCATTCGGCCGGGATCATCACCGATGGGGCATCCGCGAACGGTCGGATCCCGAACTCGGGATAGATCTCGGACGGATAATAGACCCGCCCATCGGCTACAACCATGGAGATTGTCTTGATCTCGCGGAAATCCGCTGTCGGGTCGCCCGGCACCAGGAAAAAGTCCGCCAGCTTGCCAGGCTCAATAGAGCCCAGCTCATCTCCGACACCGAGATAGTCGGCCATGCCCTGAGACCCCCAGGCGAGGATTTCAGCCGGGCTCATGCCGACACGTTGATACAGCTCAAGCTCGCGATGTTGATAGAAACTCCCGCCAAGATCGGTTCCCGGGATCAGGAAGATACCGGCCTCGTGCATCATGCCGACAGTCTCAAGAACCTGATCAAAGGCGAGGCGGTAATCCTCGTCCTGTTCCGGCGTTTCGATTGCGGCCCAGGCGCTGCGCGCCTGACGTTGAACCGAGACCGGCATATGGTCGATAAAGTCCACCGTGCCCGGGGACAATTCGCCATTGCGCGACAATAAAAGTGCTTCATGGATCGCCAGGGTCGGATCGATGGCAACACCGCGCTCGGCCATTGCCGTAATCGTCTCTCGAACCGGATCGGAGGACAGATCCAGCTCCGGCAGGCGCGTCAGCGCGGTCAGCCGCAAGAGTGAGCGCGTGTCCTCACCCTCTTCGAGCACCCAGCCCAGCATGACCTGGTTGATATGGGTCATCTCGTCATACCCGGCGGCGATCATCTGATTGGCATTGGAAAAGGCCGGAACATGGCCGGTGACACGTAACCCACGTTCGCGCGCCGCCTCGACCATGGCCGGCACCCATTCACCGCGCATGGAGTTGTAGATCTTGATCTGGTGGAAGACGCCCTGATCCGCATAGGTATGCACTGCAGCGACAGCCTCCTCCTCGGATTCAACAAGGATACCATTATTGGAGGAGAAGGGGCTGCGGCCTTCGATGAAGCCCGAGCGATACACACGCGGCCCCGCCATCTCGCCCGCCTCGATCCGGTCGATCAGCGCGGCGAGGACGTCGTTATTATTGCCCATATCGCGAACACCCGTGACGCCGGCAGCTATATTCAGAAAGCCCGCCTGTTCGCCCATATGGCCATGCATGTCGAACAGCCCCGGCACCAGCGTCCCGCCGGCTCCATCGATAACGACTTCGCCATCCTGACCTTGATCTGCCGCATCGATCGAGGTGATGCGCTCACCATCGACCAGGACCGAGACGATATCGGTCAGGCTTTCGCTCTCCGGATCAAACAGGCGCACATTCTGAATCCGCAAAGGGCGACCATATTGATGACTGACCCGGTCATTGATCGCGCTGAAACGCTCCGCTGCATATCCCGCAGCAAGACCGCGCAATCGCGCATCATCGGCTTCATAGCCGGTTTCGAGGATGGCAAAACCCGGCGTTATGAGACCGAAGAAGGCCTGGCCATCCATCAGAAAATAGGTCGGATTCAGATCCGTACCGGACAGCGCCCAGGCGGTAACTTCGCGCGCTGTCTCGCCTTCGCCGACACTGACGCGCTCGATCGGATCGATACTCAACTGCCCGTTGGGAATGGCAGCCATGGTCATGCCATCGACCTGCATCAGGGCCCGCGCCACAACCGCGAGCATGTAGGGGCTGCCCTCCTGGGGAACATAAAAGGCTTCATCGGTAATGACAGCAGTGTGCTCCCCCGTGGAATCACGCCAGCGCGCCTCGTCATCCTCGAAGGCAAAACTCTCGTCGACAGCATTGCCGAATGTCGTATTGCCGGAAATCTGCCAGCCTGTCGGACGTCCGCCCTCGCCAAGCACAATGGTCTCATCCAGGGTCGGACCACGGCCATTATTGCGATACTCGAAATCGATCGAATAGCGTCCTGCGTCTTGCGTGACCAGCAGCGCACCAATATCGGTACCCCCGACCAGAACGCGGAATTCAGTCGCTTCCTCAGCCTGCGAACGCCCTTCCAGATACACCGGGTCAACTATCTGATTTTGTTGATTTTGCTGCGCAGCATTTTGTGCAGCATTTGGTACGGAATTTTCGCTCGCCGGTGTGCAGGCTGACAGCAACATGGCCGCAAGGGCTGGCGCGGCGAAGGCGATGAATTTCACGGTCATGGATTGTCCCCGGTCTCTCTGTCTGCGGCGAGTTTATGCCAGACTCGGCCTCCCAGTATAGAGGCAGTACTGACGGCTTGCCTATCGGTGCTCGGGACGCGGACGGTGCGTGCGAGAATGCGTCGCCCTCACCGACCGCCTGACCACTAGTCCTAGCTGATCCCGCCGCCACCGCCGCGTGCATGGGTGACACCGCCATCGACCGCCAGGGTCGAGCCACAGACATAATCGCCGGCCTTGGACGCCAGGAAGATTGCAGCACCCGCCATATCCTCGGGCACGCCAACCCGGCCGGAAGGGACATGCTGAGCGACAAGATCCGCATGATCGGCGGCGACCCGGTTCATTTTTGACGGGAAGGCGCCCGGTGCGATCGCTGAGACGATGATATTGTGCTTGGCCAGCTCCAGCGCCATGCGCTTGGTCAGGTGAATAATGCCGGCCTTGGACGCGGAATAGGAATAGGCCTGGATCATATTAATCGACAGCCCGTCAATGGATCCGATATTGATCACCTTGGAGGGGCGGTCCGCAGAGCCGCTGGACTTGAGCGTCTCGAACAGGGCCTGGGTCAGGAAGAAGGGCGTTTTGACATTGAGGTCCATGACCTTGTCCCAGCCGGCTTCGGGGAATTCCTCGAACGGGGCTTCCCAGGCAGCGCCGGCATTATTGACCAGAATGTCCAGCTTGCTCTCATGCTTGAGAAATTCCGCAGCAAGCCCCTTGGCCCCGTCAGCCCCGGAGGCATCGCCCGGCAGGGCGATACAGGTGCCGAATTCCGCCAAGCGTTCCGCCGTGGCAAAACAGTCAGCCGCCTTGCGCGATGTGATATAGGTTTTCACCCCGGCCTTCACATAGCCCTCGGCGATCATCTCGCCAATGCCGCGCGAGCCGCCGGTGATCAGAGCCGTCCGGCCCTCCAGTGAGAACAGATTTTCCATTTTTTCGACCTCCCCAGTTGCTTGGATGTGTTGAAACTAGGGGTAGCGGGGGATGCTGCGAGTGTCGAGCGTGATCAGCTTGCCCGCCATGCAGCAGGGGGAACTTTGCGACCTTACGCCCCCGACGAGCGCTTTTCCTTTTTCCGCTCATGCTCTTTCAGGAAGATTTTGCGGATTCGGATGGATTCCGGCGTGACCTCGACCAGCTCGTCATCATCGATGAATTCCAGCGCATATTCGAGCGTGACCCGGATCGGCGGGGTCAGGACGATATTCTCATCCGTGCCCGAGGCGCGCATATTGGTCAGCTTCTTGCCCTTGGTCGGGTTGACGATCATGTCCTCCTCGCGGGCATTCACGCCGATCAGCATGCCCTCATAGACCTCCACGCCATGACCGAGGAAGAGCTTGCCACGTTCCTGCAGGCTGAAGAGGGCAAAGCCCAACACCTTGCCATCAACCATGGATACCATGGCACCGTTATGACGCTGGCCGAGGACGCCGCCGGTCTTGGGCCCATAATGGTCAAAGGTGTGGAACATCAGGCCCGTGCCGGAGGTCAGGGTGAGGAATTCGGAGCGGAAGCCGATAAGGCCGCGGGTCGGGATGACATAGTCGATCCGGATACGGCCATTGCCGTCCGGCACCATATTCTTCATCTCGGCCTTGCGGATGCCGAGCTTTTCCATGACGCCGCCCTGATGCTCTTCTTCCAGGTCGATTGTGAGACTTTCAAAGGGCTCGCAAATCTCGCCATCAATCTCCTTGAGGACGACCCGGGGGCGTCCCACTGCGAGCTCATAGCCCTCGCGGCGCATGGTCTCGATCAGGATGGACAAATGCAGCTCACCGCGGCCTGAGACGGTGAATTTGTCCGCATCATCCTGCTGCTCGACCTTCAGGGCGACATTATGGATCAGCTCGCGCTCGAGCCGGTCCTTGATATTGCGGGAAGTCACAAACTTGCCCTCGCGACCGGCGAAGGGGCTGTCATTGACCTGGAAGGTCATGGACAGGGTCGGCTCGTCCACCGAAAGCGGCGGCAAGGGTTCGACATGATCGGGATCGCAGACAGTGTCGGAGATTTTCAGATCCTCGATACCGGTAAAGGTAATGATATCTCCAGCCTGGGCGCTGTCACGTTCAACGCGCTCAAGCCCGTGAAAGCCGAAGACCTGCAGGACCCGCCCCTTCACCTGACGGCCATCGGGCTTGGCGACAACCACCGGCTGGTTCTTGCCCAGACTGCCGCGGGCGACCCGGCCAATGCCGATCACACCGGTGAATGAGGAATAGTCCAGGGCCGAGACCTGAAGCTGTAGCGGGCCGTCGCGGTCGACGGCGGGCTGCGGCGTGTGGGCGGTAATCATTTCGAACAGCGGCGCCATATCGTCGCCGATCTCACCCGCTTCACTCGCCGCCCATCCTTGCAGGGCCGATGCATAGACGACGGGGAAATCCAGCTGTTCTTCGGTCGCGCCGAGACGGTCAAACAGATCGAAAGTCTGGTCGACCACCCAGTCGGGTCGGGCAGACGGACGATCAGCCTTGTTGACAACAACGATCGGCTTGAGTCCCCGCGCAAGCGCTTTCTTGGTCACGAAAGAGGTCTGCGGCATCGGTCCGTCGACGGCGTCGACCAGCAGAAGAACCCCATCGACCATGGACAGGACTCGCTCCACCTCACCGCCGAAATCGGCGTGTCCGGGCGTGTCGACAATATTGATCGACCAGTCCCCCCAGGTAACCGCCGTATTCTTGGCGAGAATGGTGATGCCGCGCTCTTTTTCCAGGTCATTGCTATCCATGACCCGGTCAGGGTCGGCGGCGCGATCGCCGAGAGTTCCGGACTGTTTGAGCAGCTGGTCCACAAGCGTCGTCTTGCCGTGGTCGACATGCGCCACGATGGCGATATTGCGAAGTTTTTCGAGAGATTTGCTCATGGGACCGGTCCGTAGGTAGAGGGGCGCGCCCTCTTACGCTGACCGGTCAGCCCTGGCTAGCCCTTATTCCGCAGGCCGCTGTGCGGGGTCCTCATCCAGCGCCGGACGTCGCAACTCATGCAATGGCAAAAGACCGGACCAGAACGCGGCAAGGATTGAGAATATCGCAAGCAGGCTCAGGAAAAGCTGTATCGACCGGCTTCGCGCCGCGCTGACCAGCTCATCAATCCGGATACAGGTGATCAGCACCCAATCCGCGTGCGGGATGCGGACAAAGCTGACCAGCGACGTGTCATGGCGCTGCCATCCGGCCTCAGCGGTCGGATCAAGCGCACCAAGAATGTCCGCGATCTCGTGATTATGGGACTCATCACGCGCGTCGGAATGGCGGGCAATGACCTGACCATCGCCGTCAACCAGCCAGATCGTACCATTTTCGGGCGGCGTTTCGACCGCGCTCTGGAGGTAGGATGTTATCTCGATCGAACTCCCGATCGCGCCCATCAGCTGATCGCCAGACCAGAGCGGTATGCGGCAGGCGATCGCCGTGCGATCACCGCTATCCGCTGCAATATAGCGCGAGATCCGTGTACATTGCAGTACCCGGTCTGGATTGGTCTGGGCGCCGAAGAGGTGCGGGTCCTCATCGCCGCGCATGTTAAAATTCGCCGGCGCTTCGAAGCGATAGAATTCCAGCCGGTCGGAGCGTTCCGGGCCGAACAGAACCGCACGGCGATCTGGCGTGAAATAATAGAGAGACGGGGTCATGCCTTCAATCTGGGGACCGATCTCGGCGACCGTCTGGAAGCCAGCCCAGAACCAGACCTGCTGTTCCCGGGTCATCGCGTCTACATCGCCAAGAAATGCGCCGATGCCGTAAACACGCCTGCCTTCCTCGCCCCAGATCCCGTCATAAAGGCTGGGAATACTGCGCCGCGTGCCATCACCGAATGCCGGAAAATAGGCGTCAAAGTCCGGATTGACGACAGACGGGTCTGCCTCAGCCACTCGGTCGAGAAAACTGGCGCGCGCTTCTTCATTGAACGTCGCAACGCGGTCAAACAGCGCGATCTGATCAGCGGCAGCGGCCTGCGTTGAGGTCTGTAGCTCGGCTGACAGGGCTTGCAGTGGCTGACGCAGAGCGAGTTCGCCCTGAGCAATCGCCAGAACGGCCGCAGCAAGAACCGCGACCACAAGTGCTGCGCTGAAACGTGTCAGATCGGACGTCAAACCGTTTTCCTCCGACCAAATACCCTAGTCAGGAAGTCCTAAGATTTGATAAGCCAGATCAGTGGAATGTGAGCGAATATCAGTCGGTGGCGAAGCGCGATTTCAAGGCATGCAGCGTCTCGACCAGCTGGCGTTCCTCCGCCTGTCCGAGCAGGCGCCGGGCCTCCTCTGAAATCGCTTCGACAGACGGCAGCAGCCGCGTATAGAGCGCGTCGCCAGACGCTGTCAGGAAGAGATGGCTGACCCGCCCATCATCCTGGGAGGCTTCCCTTTTGACAAAGCCCGACGCAAGCAGGGCCTTGGTCGCACGAGAGACGATTCCCTTATCCATTGGCGTAATCCGGACAACATCATTGGCTGTCCGCCCCGGGCGTTCAGCGATTGCCGCCAGCACCCGCCATTGCGACAGGTTCAGCTCAGCCTCCTCCTTGACGATAGCCGCGGTACGTCGGGAAATCTGATCGGCCAGAACCACGATCTGATAGGGCCAGTAGCTCTCGAGCTGCAGGGCGGTGAGCGTTGCTGAATGTGAATCAGTCATGAAGCAATATTAGTTGTTTTTACAACTTGACGCAATCACAACCAACAGGTTATTGTTCCGCGAAATTGGGCAATACCGCCCGTAAACCAGCTCGAGATATGAGGTTTGGCATGGCCGATCTGTTTGAAAACCCGGTGGGACTCTGTGGCTTCGAATATGTGGAATTCACCGCGCCGGAGCGCGGTCTTATCGAGCCGATTTTCCAGACCATGGGCTTCACCCATATCGCCAATCACCGCTCGAAGGATGTCGAATTGTGGCGCCAGGGTGGGATCAACTTCATCATCAATTACGAGCCGGAGACACAGGCCGCTTACTTTGCGAAGGAACACGGCCCGTCTGCCTGCGGCATGGCTTTCCGTGTACGCGACGCGGCTGCCGCCTATGCGGAATGCCTGGATCGCGGCGCCGAGCCAATCCTGACCGAGCCGGGCATTTCCGAACTGGTCATCCCGGCGATCAAGGGCATTGGTGGCGCAGCCATTTATCTTGTCGACCGGTTTGAGGATGGAAAATCCATCTATGATATCGACTTCGAATATCTCGATGGTGTCGACATCCATCCGGAAGGTTGCGGTTTCAATGTCATCGATCACCTGACCCACAATGTTTACAAGGGTCGGATGGACTACTGGGCGGAATACTATGAGAACCTCTTCAACTTCAAAGAGATTCGCTATTTCGACATCAAGGGTGAATATACCGCCCTCCTGTCACGCGCGATGACGGCCCCGGACGGGCTGATCCGCATCCCGCTGAATGAGGAGAAGTCCGAAAAAGTCGGTCAGATCGAAGAATATCTGCGCGAGTACAAAGGCGAGGGCATTCAGCATATCGCTTTCTCCTGCTATAATCTCATCGAGTGCTGGGACCGGCTGAAGGCCTGTGGTGTGAAGTTCATGACTGCGCCGCCGGACACCTATTACGACATGCTGGAAGATCGACTGCCGGGTCATGGCGAGCCGATCGATGCCCTGCAGAGCCGCGGCATCCTGCTGGATGGTACGACCGAGGGCGGTCAGCCGCGCCTCCTGCTGCAGATTTTCTCCGAAAAAGCCATCGGACCGATCTTCTTCGAATTCATCCAACGCAAGGAAGATGAAGGCTTCGGCGAGGGCAATTTCAAAGCCCTGTTCGAAAGCATTGAGCGCGACCAGATCAATCGCGGTGTCCTGACGACTGAAAACGCGTAAGGGAGGCCCGGATGACGGTCGATCTCAAGCGCATTCACCACGTCGCCTATCGCTGCAAGGACGCGAAGCAAACCGTCGAATTCTACAAGCGGGTCATGGGAATGGATCTCGTCCTGGCAATTGCCGAGGACGAGGTTCCTTCGACCAAGGCGCCGGACCCTTACATGCACATCTTCCTGGATGCCGGCATGGGCAATGTCCTGGCCTTTTTCGAACTTCCCAACTCACCGGAAATGGGTCGAGACGAGAAAACTCCGGAATGGGTTCAGCACATCGCCTTCGAAGTTGAGGATATGGACGCCCTGCTCAAGGCCAAGGCCCATGTCGAGGCTGAAGGCCTGGATGTGCTTGGCCCGACCAATCACGGCATTTTCAAATCCATCTATTTCTTCGACCCGAATGGCCACCGGCTTGAATTGGCGGCGAATACGGGAACCGATGAGCAATTGGCCGAGCTCAATCGCGTCGCCCCGATGATGATTGAAGAATGGAGCCGGACCAAGAAGGCACCACGTCATGCCGCCTGGCTGCATGAGATGGACTGACCGGTCTATCAACGCAGAACGACAAACGCCCCGGCCGATGGCCGGGGCGTTTTCTTTGCAGATAGGATGACCGTTCTGCCTTACTGAGCGCCTGCGATCAGCGCCGACAAAGCCGTTGCGCGTGCCTGGTCAGCATCGCCGCCGGAAACGGCCGCCAGGGCTGCCAGCGCAGCCTGTGCCTGCTCTGCCGCAATCGCACCGCCATCCCATGCCGTGATCGCCGCGGTAACAGCGGCCTGCGCCTCGGCATCAATAGCCTGGCCGCGCACCAGCTGATCGAGATAGGCCTGGGCCGTAACCGCATTGGCCTCCCACTCGATAAACATCTGCGTCTGGCTGTTATTGACATCGAAATGCACCGCCTCGGCAGCAGCGATTTCAGCAGCACTGAGATGCTCGCTCGGTGTCAGGCGGAAAACATCCATACCGCGGACGATTTCCGAACCCCAGATCCGGCCATTATGCCAGTAGGCCGACCAGAAACCGGCCAGGAAGAGGCGCTCGTCAGAGACCGGGCCGCGATCGAAATAGGCGATCTCGAACGGGTTTGCACTATCGGTGAAATCGATCACCGAAATGCCGCCGCTATACCAGGCCTGGACCAGGATATCGCGGCCTGGGACCGGGATCAAAGAGCCATTGTGAGCGACACAATTCTCGAATTCGGTCTGTTCATTGGGGATTTTGAAGAAGGCGCGCGGCTCAAGCTCGCTGCCATCCAGATCGAAGATGATATTCGCACCCCAATTGTCCGGGTCCTCCGGACGACAACGCGCCGAAACGCCGCCACCCCATTCATCGGTGTAGATCAGCTTGGTCGCGTCATTATTGAAGTTCGCCGAATGCCAATAGGCCATATTCGGATCGAAGACCTCATTGATACGCTGCGGGTTGGCCGGATCGGATATGTCCAGAAGAATGCCGTTGCCGCTGCAGGCGCCCGCAGCGATGTTGAACTCCGGATACACTGTGATGTCGTGACACTGATTAGTGGTTGACGTGTCCTGAACGCCCTCGGCCGGCTCCTCACCTTCCGGAAGCCCCCGCCACAGACCCGCAATCTCGCCCGTCTCGCGATCCGCAAAGATGCGCGGACGATTGACGACCTGGGCCTGATCCGGAGCGTCGAGCGGCACCTCGATCACATCAATGGAGTAAAGCGCGGTCTCGGCATTCTCTTCCGGCTCGCCGCCGAAACACCCTTCCAGCTCGCCATCCAGACGCGGCGTCGATGTACCGGAGACGTAGATATAAACGATATTTTCATCGGTCGGATGCGGCAGCAGCGTGTGCGTGTGCGAACCACGACAGGTCTGGACGGCACCGACCTGAACAGGTGTGCTGACATCGCTGATATCGAAGATGCGAACGCCACGGAAGCGCTCCTCATTGATCTCGCCCTCAGCGATTTCGAGGCCGCAATCCAGACGCGCCCGGTTCTGCTCGACCGAGACAAAGACCAGGTCACCATGGACGCTGACATCACCCTGGCCGCCCGGACATACCAGGGAAACCGCGAGTTCCGGCGCGTCCTGATCGGCAACATTATAGATGTTGAAACCGTGATAATTACCCATAATCACGTGGTCACCGGTGAAGGCGAAGTCGCTATTGGCGAAGGAGATGGGAGCGATCGGTGTCGATTCCTCTTCAGCCTCTTCACCGTCTTGCGCGGCCGCTTCGCTGTCCGTAGCAGCTCCATCATCCTCAGCCGACGCTTCGGTCAGCTCGGCCGTCTCGACCTCACCCTCTGCAGCGTCATCAGCAGCTTCACCCTCTTCGTCCTCGTCATCATTGTCGAAAACCGGCGGACCCCAGATCGAGTCTTCAGAGTAGAAACCTTCCGGCGGCGCGACCGTCGCGGTCAGCTCCATATTCCAACTGACGGATTCCGCATCAAAAATTCCGGCGCCCAGGCCAGCGCGGCTCGGTGCCGCTTCCGGCGCAGCCGCGGTTTCGGAAGCGGGCTCGACGGCCGCATCACAGGCAATAGCAGCCAGACTCAGCGCCAAGACCGACGCTGTAAGTTTCAGGTTTCGCATAACTTCCCCACTTCTAGGTTTCTTCAAGCGCTGCAAGCATGGCCTGCATGCGCAGAATTTCCGCCGACTGGTCGGCAATGACAGCATTCAAGAACTCGGACATCACCACGTCCTGACCGGCGCCGGGCGATTGCATCAACCCGTCGACCATATCCAGGGCGCCTTGATGATGATGGATCATTCCGGACAGGAAAAGACGATCGAATTCAGTTCCGCCGGCCGCAGCGAGCTCATCCATCTGAGCCGGTGACAGCATGCCCGGCATCAGCGGTGTCGTGTACGGATCCGGCATGTCATGTCTGCCATGATGTCCATTATGACCTGCGTGCATGGCGTGACCGGCATGCCCACCCAGATCGTCATCATCGAGCGCTTCTCCCCGCTCGGCCAACCAGTCCCGCATGAGCTGGATTTCGCTGTCCTGGGTCATCGCAATGCGTTCCGACATCTGCGTCACGCCAGGATTATCTGTACGCGCGGGCACCAGATCCCCCATCTCCACAGCCTGGCCATGATGCACAATCATATGCTGCATGAAACGCACATCTGCGGATGTGTAGCGGCTGCGCGCCAGTTCGACGGATTCCTCGGCAGTGATGACGCGACTGGGCTGGCCCGGCGCGCCCGCCTGTACAATCGGCGCAGCGCGGCTGTCGGAGTCCTGCGCGTCGGCCTGAGCCATGGTCGCGCTCAGAACACTCCCGAATATTAGGACAGAAAATCTTACCACGCGACGGCCCCAGCGCTTTCAACAACTTCGAGGATATAGCCTAACATTCAATACGCGTGCGGCAATGCCCTTTGGAGGTCGGTCAATCACGACATTTTCCGGAGGGCCTTCACGTCCGGTTAGTCATGGATATTGAATCCGGCCGTCATCTCAGATCAAACGCCCTTGGGGACCATCGCCGGGCGTGATCAGCCAGTCTTCATCCACCCGCACATTGCCGACCGCCTTATTCGCCTCCCGCATGTCCATGGTGCTGTCCGGCAGGCCCTTCAGCACCGGTTCAATCCGGTCATTCGCTGCATGCGGATCCAGCCAGAGATCATGGTCCTGTGGCTGAAGGATCACCGGCATGCGCGTGTGAATGCGCGACATGTCCTCATTGGGGGACGTGGTCAAAATGGTGAAACTCTCAATCACCTCGCCGTCGATTTCGGCCCGGTCCCAGAGCCCAGCGAAGCCAAACCAGTCCTGATTGCGCACAGTGATCCACCAGGGCTGTTTGGCGCCTTTCGGGCCGGTCCATTCGTAAAACCCGATCGCGGGCACGATGCAGCGGCGCGATTTGAATGGCTCACGAAAGCTGGCCGTCGTCGCGGCAGTCTCCGATTTGGCGTTGAAGGTCGAGTATTTCATCTCGCTCGGAGGCTTTTTCCAGAAAAACGGGATCAGCCCCCAGCGCGCCATAACCGCCTGCTTGTGATCCTCCTCGAAGCGGATGATCGGCGCGGACTGGGTCGGCGCGATATTCCAGCGCGGCTGCATATTGAGGGCAGCCTGCTCGAGCTTGAACATCTCCTGCAGGATCCACCATTCCAGTTTTCCAAGGGCATAGCGTCCGCACATGCGGCAAGGTTAGCGCCAGTTACACGGACCTGCCAAGCTATCCCGATTCCGTACTTGACTCTTTTTCTCAAGATGAGAACATAAGAAGAACATCGACAAGGATATGAATGATGCGATCTGCGTCTTCGCGCCCCAAAGGGCCGGCGCAGCTGGACCGGCTGCGCGCCAAAATCAGGGCTATCGAGCCCCGTGCCCTGTGCACAATGACCAGCGCGACCCCTGTCTCGCAGGGAGCGGTGGCGCACACGCTAAAAACCAGTCAGGACGCCCCGGCGCAGCCCGGCCTCCTGCCTGCGGGACTGCATGAAATCTGCCCGGCCGATTATCTCGACACACCCGCAGCCCTGGCCGTACAGGCAGGTTTTATGGGGCAGAATCTGCGTCACAAGCAGGCAGACACGCATGATCCGTCGGGCACAGTGCCGCCACTGGTCTGGGTGCGGCGGGCCGGTACGGGTGGCCAGGATTTCGGCACACCCTACCCGTTGGGACTGAAATATTGGGGTCTGAAACCGGACAATATCCTGCTCGCCGAGGCCCGGGACATGGGTGACGCCCTCTGGGCCATGGAAGAAGCCTTGCGGGCCGGGGCCTGGGTGATTGGCGAGGTTGGACTGGCCGCCCAGTATGACCTCACCCGGTCCAAACGCCTGAATCTGGCCGCCCGTGCACGAGGCGGGCTGGCGCTCATCTTACGATCACATCTTGCGGCCAGCCCGAGCGCGGCGCTGAGCCGCTGGCGAATATCCGCCCGGCCCTCTCCTGCAGCGGCCTGGCGGGGGGCGACGGGTCTGCCCGGTCTGGGTCATCCCAGATTCCGGGCACAATTGGAGCGGGTCAGGGGCGGCCCGCCAGCAGATTTCGACATTGAGTGGAAACATGCGACGTTTCATGTCTTTAAGCCTGCCCCACTGGCCAATCGAACGGCTCCGGATGACGGGGTCGGGGGAGCAGAAACCGGAATGGAAAACCAGAGGATCCGGCACATCGCCTGACACCGGCACCCCGTTCGCCCTTATCCACACGACGACAGGCGGGGAGCGTCTTTACGCGATTAATGCGGCAGCACAGGCGGTCGGTCTGCAGACCGGCCAGGCTGTAGCCGATGCCAAATCCCTGGAACCGCGCCTGCAAAGCGCACCGGCCGATATCGCGGCGGATCAGCGTCATTTGCGCGCCCTGGCGCGCGCCTGTGGTCGCTGGTCACCCTGGTGTGCGCCGGATCCTTCCCAACCCGGCCTGGACGGTATCTTGCTGGATGTGAGCGGCTGTGCACGTCTGTTCGGCGGCGAGGAACGCCTGATCAGTGAAGCGCTCAACGCGCTGCGCGAACAGGGATTGACCGGCCGTGCCGCCATCGCCCCGACCATCGGCCTGGCCTGGGGCCTGGCACGCCATGCCGCTTCAACACAGATGCAGGCCGAGGGCTGGGTGCTGGCCGATGATTGTCATGCCCTCCTGCACGCCCTGCCCGTCGAGGCCCTGCGCATTGGCGAGACTGCCAGCCTGTTACGCCGTTTCGGTCTCAAAACGATCGGGGATATTGCCAACCTGCCCCGGGCCAGTCTGACCAGGCGCTTCGGCACCGAGCTCGTGCGTCGACTCGATCAGGCCCGCGGCCAGGAAGAGGAGGTGCTGGACCCGCTTCTGCCCCGCACACCCTATCGCGCCCGCCTGCGCTTTCCCGAAGCCCTGCTCCTGCTCGACAGTCTCAAACAGGCCGTCGCGGAAACTGCCATCACCCTGTGCCGTCACCTGGAAGGCGATGGCCTGGGCCTGCGCCGAGCCGAACTCAATCTTTATCGGGTGGATGGCAAGATCCATCTTCTGGGGCTGGGGACGGCCGCCCCGGCGCGCGACCCAGATCACATCACCCGCCTGTTTCATGAAAAGCTCGATCGCGCTGCCATCGATCTCGGTTTCGGTGTGGATGTCGTCGAGTTGCGAGCCCTGGCCACGGAGCGTCTGGACACCTCGCAGAATAGTCTCATCGGCCAGGCTAGTCTGAGCGTCGGGGAGATGGCCGCGCTTACTGACCGACTGGTGGTTCGTCTCGGGCCCGATCAGGTCCAGCGTGCCGCCCGACGACAAAGCCATATTCCCGAACACGCATCAGGCTGGCGCTCTGGTAGTGCGCTGAGTCTTGCCGACCCCGCTGCGCCGCGGCCGCTCGCGACGACCGCGCCCATGCCCGAACAGGATCCGGACCGGCCCCTGCTTATTCTCGCCCGCCCGGAACCGGCACAGGCAGTCGCTGAGATTCCCGATGGTCCGCCGCGCAGCTTTGTCTGGCGCCGCGTGCGTCATCAGGTTGAGCGCGCCGAGGGGCCCGAACGGCTGGCGCCGGAATGGTGGCGCGAGACATCCGGCCTGCACAGCCGGGATTATTTCCGGGTCGAAACGTGTGAAGGGCGGCGTTTCTGGCTGTATCGCGAAGGCCTGTTCGGACTGGAAACCCGGACACCTCAATGGTTCGTCCACGGCGCATCATGATGCACGCTGCCGAACTGATATCCGCCAGCAATTTCACCTTCCTCACCGGCGCGTCTCATCCCGAGGAAATGGTTGCCCAGGCAGCCGCGCTCGGGCTGGACGCCATCGGTATTGCCGACCGCAATTCCTTTGCCGGCATTGTCCGCGCCCATCTCGCAGCCAGGGAGGCCGGCATCAAGCTGCTGGTTGGCGTACGACTGGTCACGACATGCGGGTTCGAGCTCGCCGCCTATCCGCAAAATCGTGAGGCCTATGGTGCTTTGACCCGCATGCTGTCCGATGCCAATTTCCGCTCGGTCAAAGGCCATTGCGACCTCTGGATCGAAGATGTGCTTCGTCACAGCCAGGACCAGGTCTTCATCCTTATCCCCCCGCAGCACATGGATGAGGACTGGCGCGACAAGGCCTACCGCTTCCTCTGCGCCAGCCAGGCCGAAACCTGTCTGGCGCTGAGCCGCTGGTTTGATGGCCGCGATGGCCGCCGCCTGTATGAGCTCGATGCCCTGGCCCGCGACTGGGAGATTGCAACCCTCGCCACCACCGATGCCCGCTTCCATGCACCCGGACGCAAACCGCTGGCCGATGTCGTGACCTGTATCCGCGAGCATGTGCGCTTGAAACAGGCCGGCTTTCACCTGGCTGCCAATGCGGAACGCCATCTCAAACCGCCCCATGAACTCTACCGCCTCTTCCCGGGTCATGAGGCGGCCGTCGCACGCTCCCTGGCCCTTGCGGAGCGTCTGAACTTCTCTCTCGACCAGCTCGTCTACCAATATCCCGATGAGGTGATCGGTGCGGGTGAAAGTCCAATAGAAACCCTGCGCCGGCTCACGGCTGAGGGGCTGGAGCGCCGCTACCCCTCCGGTCCGCCCGACAAGATAGACCAGGCCGTACGCCATGAGCTCGACCTCATCCAGGAGCTGGACTATGCGCCTTACTTTCTCACCGTCTACGATATTGTCCGCTTCGCCCGCAGCCAGGACATTCTATGCCAGGGGCGCGGATCGGCCGCCAATTCCGCGGTCTGTTATGTGATCGGAATCACCGAGGTCGATCCGGCCCGGATCGATCTGCTCTTTGAGCGCTTTGTCTCCGCTGAGCGCAATGAACCCCCTGATATCGATGTCGATTTTGAACATGAGCGGCGTGAGGAAGTTATCCAATATGTCTATGAGAAGTATGGCCGCCGCCGCGCCGCGATGACCGCAACAGTGAATTGCTATCGCCCGCGGGGCGCCATTCGCGAAGTCGGCAAGGTCTTCGGCCTGTCCGGCGATGTCATCGCCGCCCTGTCCAAGACCCTGTGGGGCTGGCGGAGTGATGATCTCGATAATGACCGGATACGCGACGAGCTGGGCCTCGATCCCAATGCGCCTGAATTGCGGATGACACTTCGCTATGCGCGTGAATTAATGGGCTTTCCCCGCCATCTCTCCCAACATCCCGGCGGCTTTGTCATGACCCAGGGCCGACTGGATGAAATCGTTCCCCTGCACAATGCTGCGATGCCGGACCGAACCGTATTGGAGTGGGACAAGGAGGATATTGATGCACTCGGGCTGATGAAGGTCGATGTATTGGGCCTGGGCATGCTGAGCTGTGTCGCCCGGGCGATGAGCCTGATCCGAAAACATTATCGCCGACCCTTGCGGGTGCAGGACATCCCGCCAGAGGACCCGGCCGTGTATAATATGATCTGTAAGGCGGACACGATCGGCGTCTTCCAGATTGAGAGCCGGGCGCAGATGACCATGCTGCCCCGGCTGAAACCCCGCAATTTCTACGATCTCGTCATCGAGGTGGCGATCGTCCGGCCGGGACCAATCCAGGGCGATATGGTCCATCCCTATCTGCGCCGCCGCGATGGCCGCGAAGCCGTCGATTTTCCCTCGCGGGAGTTGGAAGATGTGCTTGGCAAGACGCTGGGCGTCCCGCTTTTCCAGGAACAGGCCATGCGGATTGCGATTGTCGCCGCCGGGTTTTCACCCTCCGAAGCGGACAAGCTACGCCGCTCCATGGCCGCTTTCCGCCGTTCGGGGACGATCCATGAAATGGGACGAAGACTGGTCGCTGGCATGATTGCCAACGGGTATGAGCCGGAATTCGCCGAACGCTGTTTCAAACAGCTCGAGGGTTTTGGCGAGTATGGATTTCCCGAGAGCCATGCCGCCAGCTTTGCCTTGATTGTCTACATCTCCTGCTGGCTGAAACGCTATTTTCCCGATGTCTTCCTGGCCGCCATTCTCAACGCCCAGCCCATGGGGTTTTACGCGCCGGCCCAATTGGTGCGCGATGCCCGTGATCACGGTATCGAGGTCCGCCCGCCCGACATCAATCATTCCGACTGGGACTGCACGCTGGAAGCCCTCACCGGACCACCGGACCGGCCCGACCTGCCCTTTGATCTACCCACGGGTGAGGGAGGCGGCCAGTATGCGGTGCGCCTGGGCCTGCGACAGATAAAGGGTATGAAGGAATCCATGACGGCCCGACTGGTTGCAGCACGCCAAGCCCATGGCCGGTTTGAAAGTGTTGCGGACCTGGCTCGACGCGCCGGACTGGATCGCGGTGCGATTGACCGCCTCGCCCAGGCGGATGCCTTCGCCTCACTGGACCTCAATCGCAGAAAGGCCAATTGGCAGGCCCTGGCACAGGCCGGCAAGCCTCTGCCCCTGTTCGAAACCGCAGATGATTTCGGACCGGAACACCCCATCGCGCTCCCGAATGCCAGCGAAGGGGAGGAGGTCGCGCAGGATTATGCCGCCCTGCGCCTGTCACTTAAGGCGCATCCTTTGAGCTTCTTCCGCGCCGAGTTGACTGAACAAGGCGTGATCTGCGCTGGCGATCTTGGCGATATCAAGGATGGCCGCTGGGTCACGCTTGCAGGCCTGGTTCTGGTTCGCCAGCGACCGGGCTCAGCAAGCGGGGTGATTTTCGCCACTCTGGAAGATGAGACGGGTGTCGCCAATGTGATCGTCTGGCCGAAAACCTTCGAACGCCACCGCAAGACGGTCATGGCCGCAAAGTTGATCCGGGTCACGGGTCGGCTTCAAAAGGAAGGCCAGGTCATTCACATCGTCTCTCACCGTCTGAGTGATGAGACCTGGCGCCTGAGCGCGCTCGCCGAAGGCCAGGATTTCGATGAAAGCCTGGCCCATGCCGATGAGGTCAATCGCCCCCAGGCCGACCCCAGGACGGTTGCGCTATACCGTCGTGTCCAGCGCGGCGAACGTCTGGCGGAAATCATGCCAAACAGCCGTGACTTTCACTAGCCCCGGTCAAGGCGCCCGATTGTTCCAGTGAGGCCCTAGCTCTCGCTGGCCTCGGGCGTTTCGTCAGCACGCTTGGGGAACCAGGGAAGAAAGCCCGGCGTGCGCCGGATATAGTCTTCATACCCTGGACGGCTTTGCTTGAGATTCTTCTCCAACAGCGCCTTGCCAGACCATTTCACCAGGGTGAAGGTCAGGAAGAGCGGGCCGATCACCGTCCAATAGCCTGCGCCGCCGGACACGCAGATCAGCCAGAGCCCCCAGAATACACAGGCATCGCCGAAATAGTTCGGATGCCGTGTATAGCGCCACAAACCGCGATCCATGACCTTGCCTGCATTGGCAGGATCCGACTTGAAGCGCGACAACTGCCAGTCACCAATCGTCTCGAACAGGAAGCCCACAGCAAAGAAGACCAGTCCGAGCTTCGCCAGCGGAGCGTCGAGAGTGATATTGGCGTTCACACCATGCTGGATCGGCAGGGCGACCAGCCAGAGCAGAACCGCCTGCATCACAAAGACATAGACAAGAATGAACAGGTTCGGACGCGACTTGGCCCGGGCCCGGATTGCCTTATAGCGCCGATCGGCGCCTTCATGCAGCCAGCGTGTAAAGAGGTGAAGCCCCAGACGGAAACCCCAGAGCGCGGTCAGCAAGATCATGGGCTGTTGCAGGCTTTCCCCGCTCAGATAAGCGCTGGTGCCTGCCAGGATGACAAATCCAATCGGCCAGAAACTATCGATATAGGACGGGTCCTTGGTCACAATGGAGACCGGCCAGATAGCGATCGCCACCGCCAGGATAAGCGCCAGATTTCCGGCGTAGAACAGGACTGATTCCAGCATTTTCACCTCCCCGGAGGATTATTCGTTACCGACAAACTAGCGCGCCGCACCCTGTTGTCACGTCAGGAGGGCGGTGCCGAAGGTATCGAACTGCGGTCCGGCTATTGCAAACAAAGCATTAATGCCGCCCAATTGTTCCTTATTGGTGCGATGGAAGCGAGTGTGGACGTATCGATGAGCAAGACAGCGCTTAACTCCAATGAAGACAAGGCCATGCGCATCCTGTGGGACCGTGGCGGTGCCTCCGTTTCGGAATTGGCGGTCGCGACCCGAATGGGTGCCACTCAAACGTTGAACACGCTTCGGGGCCTGGTCCGCAAGGGCGCGGCGGAACGCCGCCAGTCCGGACGTGACGTGCTCTATCGCCCGCTTCTCAATCAGGAAACCGCACGGACCCACACGCTCGGCCGGCTGCTGAGCGGTGATGCGGATACAGGCGGGCTGGGCATTGTCGTATTGCGCGAATGCGATGTGGACCCGCAGGACTGGGCGGATCTACAGGCTGAGATCGCCGAGAAAAAACGTCAAAAGTCCGATTAGAATTAGCGGTCCGCCAGGAAGGCACGCAAATCGCGGAGCGTCGTCTCCGGATCCTCTTCATGCACGATATGACCAAGACCGGCATAGCGCTGGGTTTGCACATCGCTCAGCGCCGCTTCAAAACCTTCGGCATGTGCAGGCGGGATAACAGAGTCCGCTTCGCCCCACATCAACAGCACCGGCGCGGCTATCCCGGCCAGGTCTGAGCCAGGGTCGGGCAAGGTGAAAACTTCCAGGCGCTCGACCAGCGCCTGACCCACACCCGGCCTTCGCATCAGCGCGTAGACGCGCGCTGGCATCTCCCGATCCATGCGCGCGGGATCGCCGAACAATGACCGCGTTGCAACCCTTATGATGGGTTGCGGCGCCTGGGTCAGGAAGAATGAGACGGCCATTGGAACCGCGACTGGCTCCTCGGTTACACCATTGATCGAGAAACCACCGGGTGCGAGCAAGGCCAGAGCCCTGACCCGCGTCGGATTCTGGGCAGCATATCGCCACGCGACCAGGCCACCGAGCGAGTTCCCGCCGATTACCGCTTGGTCAATGCGCAGGGTATCCATAAGGCCCGTCAGATGCGTCACCGTATCCGGTACCGTATAGCGCTGCTGCGGGTCCGGGCCGGTCAGCGCATGGCCAGGCAGGTCATAGCGGATGACAAGGTGATCCCGGGCAAGATCGGCGGCCCAGGCATCCCAGCTTTCCAGAGAGTGGGAAAAGCCATGAATGAGGATGATTGGCGGGGCGTTCAGCTCGCCCTCGATGCGCACACGGGTGGTGACGCCATCCACCTCCACCCAGCGATCGCTTGCAGTCCAGAACTCACTGTCCGGGACATCACCATCAGCGGCCGGAAGTTGGACCGACTGGGTCGGCGCCCTCAGAATGAACCAGGCCACGCACGCCACAATGATCAGAACCACAACCAGGATCAGGACGGATAGGCGCGACATGGTTCATTCCTTGAGGGAGAACTAAGACGGGGCGGACCGACAGGTCCGCCCCTGAGTGCTATCAATAGCGGTAGGCAAAGGTCGCTGTCACGGTACGCGGCGGGCCATAATAGCCGATCAGCGTGCCTTCCAGACCCAGCTCTGGTGCCAGCGTCGTATTGTTGACGAAGTCATAGCCGGCCACGATGTATTCCTCATCGGTGAGGTTACGACCGTGCAGACCCGCCTGCCAGTGACCGTCCGCGGAGTCCCAGACAATCGAGGCATTCCAGAGCGTGTAGGCTTCCTGGTCCAGAAGTTCGAAGGGGAATTCGAACTGGCTGGAGTCGCCGCGATGGCTCATCGTACCGAGCAGGCTGAGATCACCGCCGCGGACCGGAGTGACATAGGCGAGCGTGGCCGATGCCGACGTGTCCGGCGTATTCTGGATGACCACATCACCGGAGACATCCACACCGAAAGCATTGATGAATTCATCATACTCGCCATCTATCAGACCGATCGCCCAGGTGAGGCTGAGATTATCGCCGGACCGGTGCAGATCGTCAGCGATAGACCAGAAGCCCTCATACTCCAGACCCTGGATGGTCGCGGCACCGGCATTGGTGGTGACGCCGGTGAATGTGTCATTCACGCCATCACCATTGGTGTCGATACCGACAGAGCCCGGGACCTGGATATCCTGGTAATCCATATGGAAGATTGCGATGGAGTGACGATAATTCGATCCCTGGAACTTCCAGCCGAGTTCGAAACTGTCGACCGTTTCCGGGTCAAAGCTCATGAACTCGAAGATCTCGTCATCACTGACCGTACCATCCTGGTTGAAGTCCGGAGCCCCCGTTGTCTGCGCACGCGGGTCGAAACCGCCACCTTTGAAGCCCTGGCTGTAGGTGAAGTAGATATTATTCTGGTCATCCCAGTCATAGGCCAGCGAGAGGGTCGGGCTGATATCCGTCCAGTCATTGGTGCCGAGGAAGTCCGACGTGGTCGCAATCGAGACGCCATTGCCGTCGAAGAACTCCGAGAACCCGCCAAGATAAGTTTGACGCAGGACCCGCGAGGTCCGCTCATCATAGGTGAAGCGCGCACCAACCGTCGCACTCAGGCGATCAGTCATGTCATAGGTGAAATTACCGAAGAATGAGAAGGTTTCGGTCTCGACTTCACCAAAGGTCTGGGCATTGAAGCCCGGCAGACCCAGCAGATTACCAAGGTCATCCAGCAACACGTCGAACACTGTCAGCGCGTTGGCATCGAGATAGTAGAAGCCGAAAATACCGGCAAGATCGCCATCCTGGAAAATGAACTGAAGCTCTTCGGAGAATTGCTCATTCTCGTAAATGGCGGGAACATCGAGATCGCCGCTGGGCAAATTGTCGAAATCGATCGGCGTCACGGAACGATCGCTACGATCGGCGATCACATTGCGAATTGTCCAGTTGTCATTGACCGTCCACTCGGCGGTCAGAGAGATACCGTCGCTTTCGACGCTCTGATCAACAACATCCAGTCCGGCACGTGTGTCATGCACATCGTCAAGCACGGGAGCGCCGGAGAGGGCACCCGGGATCAGGCGGTGACCGCCGCGCGGGTTGGAACTGTCATCGACATCATCATAGGCCAGACGGAAGAAGAGATTCTCGGTCGGTTCCCACTCCGCAGACACTCGGAAGCCGAGGAGGTCCTTGTTGTAGTTGTCTTCGCCCAGATAGAGATTGTCGCCAAAGCCGTCACGCGTGAAGCGCGCCACTGCGGCACCGACGCGGAAGGTATCGCTAAGCGGAACAGAGCCACTGAGCGTCTGGTCGAACTGGTTGTAATTACCGACATTTACGCGTGCATTCAGCGTCGGATCATCGGCGTCGAGACGGCGGGTGACATATTTCACCGCACCACCGATCGTGTTGCGACCGTAAAGCGTGCCCTGCGGTCCACGCAGGACTTCGATCCGCTCCACATCATAGAGATCAAGGACGGCCCCCTGGGGACGGTTGAGGTAGACATCATCGACATAGATGCCAACGCCGGACTCAAAACCGGCGACCGGGTCCTGCTGGCCGACACCGCGAATGAAGGCGGTCAGCGTGGAGGACGTACCGCGGGAGACTTCCAGCGTCACATTCGGTGTCGTTTCCGCAATGGAGACAATGTCGACAGCGCCGACCCGCTCGAGCTCCGCGCCGGTGAAAGCGCTGACCGAAAGCGGTACATCCTGCAGGCTCTCTTCACGGCGGCGGGCTGTAACCGTGATTACATCTCCACTGGCACCGGTCTCACTTTGTGCAAGCGCCGGCATCGCGATCAGGCTGGTTGAGGCGACCGTGCTGAGCAGCAGCGCGGATCGCGTAAGTTTATGGGTCAAGGTCATCAGGTACTCCCCTCATTCATACTGGAATCATGGTCGCCGGCGATCTGCGCGGCGAATTCAAGGACCGCGCGGGCGAACTCTTCCGGTTCTTCCATGTGCGGTGCATGCCCGGATTGCGCGAACCCCTTGGTCGACGCATTGGGCAAAGAATCGACGAGATACCGGCTCGTCTCCGGGCCGTAGGCATCACTGCGCTCGCCATACGCCACCAAGGTCGGCAGGTGTATGGCGGGCAGTTCGGCCCTCAGGTCCTGTTCGGTCATGGACGTCCAAAGACTGACCATGGCCTCCGGATCCAGGGTCTGAATCCGCTTTCGTGTTGTCTCAATCATCGTCGGATCGCGGTGAGCGCGGTCGCGCGAGAAAATCCGCGGCGTGAAGGCCTCTGCATAAGCCGGCCAATTGTCGCGCATGGCTCTCACCGCCCGCGCCGAGGCCTGCGCATCCAGCCCGTTGGACATGCCCAGTGGCCAGTCCGGAGCATTGAGCACCCGCGGGCTCATGTCTTCAACGATCATGCCCGCCAGCCGGTCGGAACCATGGCGCGCCATCATGCGCCAAAGCACTAGCGCACCCATCGACCATCCAAGGACAAGGGTGTTTTCAACGTCCAGGGCCTCGAGCAATTCAGCCATGTCATCCGCCAGGCGCTCAATTGTCAGCTCGGTGTCACCGGCCCCGGTCGTGCCATGGGCCCGCAGGTCCGGAGCGATCACCCGATTGCCGGCGCTGAGAATTTCAATCAGCGGATCGAAGAAGGCACCGGACGCTGCCCAGCCATGCACCAAGAGGATGGGCTGACCGGTCCCGCAATCGCGGTAATGCAGGGTCGTTCCGTCGCGCAGATCCAAGTCTGCGCTGGTCGGCGACCAGCTCGCATTATGATCTCGATCAGGCTGCAGCACTGATGAACTTGCTCCCCTGCCTCGCTTGACGCGCGTTTCGTGGCATATTGATTTAACGTCAATAGTGTGAAAACTGAATCATATGTCAACTTCCCAAACGACAGAGGCGAGCAAGAATCCGAAAACCGCGCGCGGTCAACGCACACGGAACAAGCTCCTCGAAGCGGCGGAAACGGCCTTCGGCGAGAATGGATTCCACTCGACATCGATCGGCGATATTACCCGGCGCGCCAGCGTTGCGCTCGGTACTTTCTATGTTTATTTCGACTCGAAAGATGAAATATTCCGGGCACTTGTAATGCATCTGGGACACCAGGTCAGGGCCTGGGTCGCCGAACATTCCGCCGATGCGGAAAGTCGGTCGGATGCCGAATACAAGGGGCTGGTCGCCTATATCAAATTCACCCGGCAGCACCCCAATCTCTACCGCATCATCGAGGAGGCGCAATTTGTGGCACCTGATGCATACAAGGCACACTATGACCGGTTCGCCGCGGGTTATGGCCGGGCGCTGGACGAGGCCGAGGCGCGCGGAGAGATTCGCGGCGGGGATAATGAAGCCCGGGCGTGGGGGTTGATCGGTCTGAACGTGTTTCTTGGTCTGCGCTTCGGCGTATGGAACGCGGACAAGACGCCCGAAGAGGTCGCCGACGCGGCGATTGGCATGATTTCCAAGGGTCTGCAAAAATGATCCCGGCCAGCGCAGATAATCTCGTCCTTGAGACCCGGAATGCCGACGTGCTTTATCTGACGCTGAACCGGCCTCTGCGCGGCAATAGTCTTGTTCCCGCCCTTCTGGATCAATTCCTGTCGGCGCTGGACCGGCATGATGATGCGCGGAGCATCGTCCTCAAGGGCGCGGGCAAGGCGTTCTCCACCGGCGGAGACATCGGAGCCTTCCTCGACCAAAGCGACGATCCGAATGCGCTCTTCGCCTACTCGTCTGGCCTGGTCGGCAAGCTGAACCAGCTGATCCTGGCGCTGATCGATCGCCGGGCCTTGATGATCACCCACCTCAACGGCCCGCTGACCGGTGGAAGTCTGGGGCTGATGCTTGCGGCGGATCATGTTCTGGTCGACGCAAATGCTTTCATCCAGCCCTATTACGCACCAATGGGCTTTGCACCGGATGGGGGCTGGACGGCCATTCTCCCAAGGCAGATCGGCGCTCACCAGGCGCGCAACTGGATCACGAGGGATGCGCGCTGGTCAGCGGATCAGCTCTGCACTGCTGGTCTGGCGCAGGAGCGCGTAACGGCGACCTCGGCAGCGGCGCGAATCGCGGCGATACTGGACGAAAGCGCGGAGCTGGACCGGGAGGTCATGCGGCTTGTCCGCCAGCAAACTCTCGGCGACGGCCTCGCCACGCGGCTGGAGGATGAACGCAGGGCCTTTCTCGACCGCATCCTGCAACCGGAGGCGAAGCGGCGCATGAAGCGCTTTACCGACTCATCATCCAGGCAAACTTCGGGGGCTGCATGATTACCGATCTCACCGCGAAACGCGCCGAACTAACACCCGATATTGTCGCTTTCAAAACCGTGGAGACCGGCGAGAGCGTGACCTATCGCGACTTTGCCAGGCGTGCCGCTCAAACCGCTCGCCTGTTCGCGGATGTCGGAGTGGGTGCCGGGGACCGGGTTGTCATTCTGTGCCGAAATCGCATTGAGTTTTTCGAATGCCTTTTCGCCTGTGCCAAGCTGGGCGCTATTCTGGTTCCGCTTAACTGGCGTATGCCGGCAGGCGAACTTGCCGCTCTTATCGAGGATTGCGACCCGGTTCTGCTGGTGACGGGAGAAGAAGATCGTGCAAACGGCCTGGCCGCGGCCGAAGGCATGGATGTTGCGCATCTTGACCTTGATCTGACCTATAAAAGCCGTCGCGATCAGGCCGCCCCCCATCCCGGGCGTGAGATCTGGCCGGATGATGAGACCTGGTACCTGATCTATACGTCCGGCACGACCGGCAAGCCGAAGGGCGTCATCCAGACCTATCAGATGGCGATCATCAACTACATCAATATCGGCCAGGCGATCGGTTTGAGAAACGGGGACCACACCCTGAACTTCCTGCCGCTCTTTCATACCGCCGGCATCAACCTGCACACGCTTCCGGTCTTTATCGCCGGTGGTACCAATCATATTCTGCCGGGCTTCGAACCGGGACCCATGCTGGACCTTATCAATCGCGGCGAGCTCGACGTCTTTATCGGAGTTCCGGCCTGCTATCGTGGCCTGATCCATCATGAGGGTTTTGAAGCGACAGACCTGACGCGGGTCCGCCACTGGGCCTGCGGCGGCGCCCCCCTGGCCGACATCCTCGTGGAGACATTCGCCAAACATGGTGCTGTTGTCTGCAATGGCATGGGGATGACCGAAACGGGTCCGACCGTTTTCCTGGTCGATGAAGCCCACGCGCTGGAGAAAATCGGCTCGGTCGGACGGCCGCAAATCCTGGTGAAGACCCGCATTGCCGATAAGGATGACCGGCCCCTGCCCCAGGGCGAGACCGGAGAACTGCAATTCCAGGGCCCCGGCCTCACGCCGGGCTATTGGAACCGGCCCGATGAGACGGCGAAACTGTTCACCGCGGATGGCTGGCTCAAAAGCGGCGACCTCGCGCGGGTCGACGAAGACGGCTACTGGTTCATCGCCGGGCGTCTGAAGGAGATGTATATCTCCGGCGGTGAGAATGTTTATCCGGCCGAGGTCGAGAATATTCTCGATGAACATCCTGCAGTTATGGAAAGCGCGGTCACTGGCGTGTCCGATGAGAAATGGGGCGAGGTCGGCTGTGCCCACATTCTCCTTCGCCCTAACCAGTCCGCAAGCGCCGACGAGCTTCGGCAATACTGCCGCGACAGGCTCGCCGCTTATAAAGTCCCCAGATATGTCAGCTTCGCAGCCGACTTTCCCCGCACTGCCGCGGGCAAGGTTCAAAAACACCTTCTGCCAATACCGGCGGGGGTCGCGGAATGACCAGTGCCGTTCTCGACCGGGAATTCTCACAAGCGGATTTCGATGCCTTCGCCGGCTTGTCAGGCGATGATAACCCTATCCATGTCGATCCTGAGTTTTCTGCCCGCACACGTTTTGGAAAAACCGTCGCTCATGGTGCGCTGTTATGCGCCGTCCTGCGCGGACTCGTGGAGAAGCTTGTGCCGGGCGGTCACCAGCTGAGCCAGTCGGTCATGTATCCGTCGCCCTCACCGGCGGATACTCCGCTTCGTTTCGAGGCCGAAATCATATCGGAGACGGACGAGATCTCGCGGCTTCGGTTACAAGTGAGGCGACTGAGCGATCAGGAGATCACCTGTATGGGCGAAACCGAGGTCAGGCGATGACCAAGCCGCTCGCGCTCGGCCAGGCCCGGGAAACCCGGCGCACCTTTTCGCTCAAGGATGCAGAAGCGCTGCATGCGCTGAGCGGGGCGCCTCTGGATCGCAAGGCTGTCCCCGAGGCACTGATCAATGGGATGTTTTCACACCTGCTGGGCGTTGACCTGCCCGGTCAGGGGACGAACTACCTGAAACAGGAAACCACCTTCCTCAGCCCAGCGCCATATGATCAGACACTCATTGCTGGGGTCGAGATCACCCGGCTGCGGTCCGACAAGCATCTTGTCGATCTGGCCACCACGTGCCGGGGCGAGGATGGCGCGCTGATCGCGCGCGGACGCGCGCTGGTGCTGGCCCGCGATGTTGCCGGAGCCTGGAGCGCGCCTAGCCCTTAACCCGCTCGAGGGATTCCAGGATCAGCTCGCGCGCCTTGGCGGCATCCCCCCAGCCCTGGACCTTGACCCATTTATTGGGCTCGAGATCCTTGTAGTGCTCGAAGAAATGACCGATGCGAGCGATCACCGTCTTCTGTACATCGTCGACATCCTGGATATCGTCATAGAGTGCAGACAGTTTCTGGTGGGGGGCGGCCAGGATTTTCTCATCCATGCCGCTTTCGTCTTCCATCAACAAGACACCGATCGGGCGAGCGCGCACGACGCAGCCGGGAACGAGGGTTGTCTGACCGAGCACCATGACATCGATAGGGTCGCCATCATCGGACAATGTGTGCGGCATGAAGCCATAATTGCACGGGTAACGCATCGGCGTGTGCAGGAAGCGATCGACGAATACCGTGCCGGAATCCTTGTCCATCTCATACTTGACCGGCTGACCGCCAACCGGAACTTCGATGATGACATTGATGTCTTCGGGCGGATTCATGCCCGCAGAGATTTTGTCGATGCGCATTGAAAACGCCCCCTGATCGAAATGCTTGCCCGATCCTCATACGCTGAAGGGGCGTCGCGGCCAATGCCTTCGCTGCACTGCAATATGAAGATTCAGCATCACGCCGATCGCGAGATATTCCCTTTATCATCGGGCGTCTGCTCCCGCTCGACGATCTCACGCCCTCGCAGGTGCACAAAGGCGCCGCGCTCGGCTTGCCAGTTGGACAGCAACTGGCCGGCCATGCGCGACCCGGTCTCGTTGAGATGGTCCTCGATCAGCGCGCGGCATTGCGTCTCGCTGGCACGGGTTAAGGGCACCCGAATAACCGTTTCCTCATTGAGACGCGCATCGAGACGGCGCTGCGGATCATAGACGAATACGTCACCACCGGTCATGCCCGCGGCAAAATTGTCACCTACCGGTCCAAGGATAACAGCGACACCACCGGTCATGTATTCACAACCATTCGTCCCGCACCCTTCGACAACGGTCACGGCCCCGGAATTGCGAACCGCAAACCGCTGCCCAGCCTTGCCCGAGGCAAAAAGACGACCGGATGTTGCCCCATACAGACAGGTATTGCCGATGATCACGTCATGAGCCTCGACTTCGCCCTGCGGGCGGATGACAATATCGGCACCGGACAGGCCCTTGCCGACATAATCATTGGCATCGCCGTGCAGTTCGATCCGCAAGCCTTGCGCCGAGAAAGCCCCGAGCGACTGACCTGCCGAGCCTTTCAGCTTCAGCGTCAACTGGCCGGGCGCCAATCCGTCCGGTCCGAAGGTCTGAACAATGTCCGAGGACGTCCGCGCGCCCACCGCCCGATCGGTATTCTGGACGGAATAATCCAGCTGCATCTTTTCGCGATGCTCAAAGACCGGGCGGGCGTCCTTGATAATCTGCTCGTCCAGACTTGGTGCCACGGCATTGCGCTGTTCGCGGGTGGAGCGGGCCGGGCGACCGGCTGCGTCGGCGCGGATCATGATGGCGCTGAGGTCGAGATCATCCAGAGCTTCCGAGCCGCGCGACACCTGGGCCAGCAGATCAGAGCGGCCGATCACATCTTCCAGCTCGCTGGCCCCGAGCGCCGATAGAATGCGGCGTACATCTTCAGCCAGGAAGGTCATCAGATTGACGACATGATCGGGAATCCCGCCAAAGCGCGCTCGCAGGCTGTCATCCTGAGTACAGACCCCGACCGGGCAGGTATTGGAGTGGCATTGCCGCACCATCAAACACCCGAGCGCCAGGAGCGAGGTTGTACCGACACCGAATTCCTCAGCACCCAGCATGGCCGCGATCACAATATCGCGCCCGGTCCGGATGCCGCCATCCGCTCGCAGGGTAACGCGTTCGCGCAACCCGTTCAGCGAGAGCATTTGATGGGCTTCGGCCAGCCCCAGCTCCAGCGGGCCGCCCGCAAATTTGATCGAACTCAGTGCCGCGGCACCAGTCCCGCCGATACTGCCGGAAATATTGATGATATCCGCATTCGCCTTGGCCACGCCGGCGGCAACCGCACCGACCCCGGCTGACGCAACAAGCTTCACCCCGACGCGCGCGCGCGGATTGATTTGCTTGAGATCATAGATCAGCTGGGCGAGGTCCTCGATAGAATAGATATCATGGTGCGGGGGCGGCGAAATCAGTGATACGCCCGGCGTCGACAAACGCATTTTCGCGATAAAGTCTGTGACCTTGAAACCCGGAAGTTGCCCGCCCTCGCCGGGCTTGGCTCCCTGGGCGACCTTGATTTCGATCTCACGGCACTGGTTGAGATACTCGGCCGTAACGCCGAAACGGCCCGAGGCGATCTGCTTGACAGCAGAATTCATATTGTCGCCGTTCGGCAGGGCGGTATAGCGCGCCGGGTCCTCGCCGCCCTCGCCGGAGACAGATTTCGCACCGATCCGGTTCATCGCCACATTCAGCGCGGCATGCGCCTCCGGCGACAAAGCGCCGAGCGACATTCCCGGCGTCACGAAGCGCTTGCGGATCCCGTTGACGCTTTCCACATGATCCAGCGGCAGGGATGTTCCGATCGGACGCATCTCCAGAAGGTCGCGCAGCTGGGTAACGCCTTCCTCATCGAGCGCGGCGAGATATTCCGCCCAGGCCGCGCTGTCATTGCGACGCACCGCACGCTGCAAGGCATTGATCGCTGTCGCTGAAAGGGCATGCCTCTCGCCACTGGAACGCCGCGTATAAAAGCCTCCAATCGAGAGTTTGGGCTGTTCAGCCCAGGCCTTGCGGTGCAGATCCAGTGCAATGGCTTCCAGACCGGGCAGGCCGATACCGGAGATCCGGCTTACAACACCGGGCAGATAAGTCTCGATCAGTGCTCGCGAAAGTCCGAGCACTTCGAAGTTACAGCCGCCGCGATAGGAGGAAATGATTGAAATCCCCATTTTCGAGAGGATTTTCAGAAGCCCGTTATCCAGCGCGGTCTTGAGATTGAGCGCACTTTGGCGGGTATCAGCGTCCAGGCTGCTGCTTGAACCGATGACGCTGTCAAAGGCGAGATAGGGATTGACCGTAGTCGCGCCCAGCCCGATCAGCACGGCCGCATAATGCGGATCAAAGCATTCGGCGGACCGGATATTGATTGAACAGGAATTGCGCAGACCTTCACGAATGAGGTGGGACTGTACGGCGCCGGCGACGAGAATCATCGGCAAGGGTGCCCGGCCCGGGCCCTGACCGGCATCGGAGAGAACAAGATGCCCCGCACCGTCGCGGATCACCGCCGCGGCTTCCTTCATGACCCGATCCAGGGCCTGTCGCATGGCGTCGCCGTCACCGCGCGCTTCCGCGACATCGAATGTGCAATCCACATCGGCGACGGCATCGCCGAGATGCTCTCTCAGGCGATCATAACCCCCGTTTGACAGGATCGGGCTGTCCAGCACCAGCACATCGACCCGGCGCTCGCCAAAGCCGAGAATATTGCCGAGATTGCGAAAACGTGTCTTCAACCCCATCACCCGGCCTTCCCGCAGAGGGTCGATCGGCGGATTGGTGACCTGGGAGAAGGTTTGGCGGAAGAAGTGTGAAAGCGGGCGATAGGCGTCGGAGAGAACGGCTAGCGGCGTATCATCGCCCATTGAGCCGACGGCTTCCTTGCCACTCTTCGACATTTCCCGCAGCAGGGCTTCCAGGGCTTCGAAACTATAGCCGGCTGCCGCCTGCCTCTTCCGCCGCGCCGCGTCGTCATAAAGCACCGGCTCGGGACCAGGCCCCACCACAGGCTCGATATCCTGCATGCCCTCCAGCCAACGCTGATAGGGGTGAGCTGCGCTCAGCTCGTCGAGGATGTCGTGCTCGCGATAGAACTTGCCCGCCTGCAGGTCGAGGGCAATCAACCGCCCGGGCGTAATTGCGCCTCGTTCCGCAATCCGCTGGGCATTGACCGGCGCCATGCCGGTTTCCGACCCGACAATCAGCAGGTCATCATTGGTCAGCGCATAACGCATGGGCCGCAGCCCGTTGCGGTCAAGGCCGGCCACCGCCCACCGTCCGTCAAAGGCGGCGATTGCAGCGGGACCATCCCAGGGCTCCATCACCGCATTGCAATAGCTGTAAAGCGCCTGCCAGTTTTCAGGCATGACATCCGTTCGCTTGGACCAGGCTTCCGGGATCAGCAGGGTCTTGGCCATCGGTGCGGACCGCCCCGCGCGCACCAGGACCTCAAATGTCTGATCAAGCGCTGCGGAATCAGATGCTCCGGGCTGGATCACCGGTCGGACATCAGGGATATCTTCGGGGAAGGCGCGATCGGCGATGTGCCGCTCGTGCGATTTCATCCAATTGGTATTGCCCCGGATCGTATTGATCTCGCCATTATGCGCCAGCATCCGGAATGGCTGGGCAAGACGCCATTCGGGAAAGGTATTTGTGGAATAGCGCTGGTGAAAGATTGCGAAGGGCGAGACAAAGTCGGGATAGCGCAGGTCCAGATAGAAGGCGTCGATATCCTGCGCGCGGAATAGACCCTTATAAATGATGTCCTTGGCAGAGAGCGAGCAGACATAAAGCTCACGGAGATTCTCCTCACGCGCCCGTCTCTCAATCCGCCGCCGGATGAGATAGAGGTGGCGCGCCAGCGTCTCGTCATCGCGACCGCCGGGATCGCGGAACAGAACCTGTTCGATTTCTGGCAAGGTGGCGCGCGCCTTGTCGCCGAGAACTGAGGTATCAATCGGCGGCTGGCGCCAGCCATAGAAACCGAAGCCGTCTCGCAGGATTTCCGCCTCAACAATGGCCCGCGCGCGTTCGCGAGCGGCGAAATCGGTTCGCGGCAGGAAAACCATGCCGACAATAACATCTCCGCGCTCCGGCTCGTGACCGGTGCGGGCCACCTGCGCGCGGAAGAAGTCCTGGGGCACGCCGATCCGCAGACCCGCGCCATCACCTGTCAGGCCATCCGCATCGACAGCACCGCGATGCCAGACGGCCTTCAGCGCATCAATGCCCAATTCGACAATTTCCCGACGCGGCTTGCCATTGATATCGGCAATCAGGCCGACGCCACAGGCATCACGCTCATCATCACGACGGTACAGGCCGGAGGCCTCAAGCCGCGCGAGCTGGTCTTGAAGCGCGTCGGCGGCGTTATTGGTCTTGCTCATTCAGCCGCTCCCAGAACAGTTTGACGATTATCCAGATAGGTCTCGATCGAGGCGGCGGCATCCAGACCATCCTTGATTGCCCAGACCACAAGAGACGCGCCGCGATACATATCGCCAGCCACAAAGACCCCGTCGAGACTGGTCATGCGCGTCGCGCGATCAGCCTCAATTGTGCCCCAGCGGTGCAGGGACAGGTCGGGAGCGTCAAACGCCTCCTGCAAATTCTCCGGCTCGAAGCCGAGCGCGGAAATCACCAGATCGGCCCCGACATCAAAGGTTTCGCCTTCGACTGCCTCTGGCCGCTGGCGACCGGAACTGTCCGGAGCACCGAGGCGCATGCGCTGAACCCTGACCGAGAGGGAGGCGTCGCTGTGATCAATGATCGCCAGCGGCGATGACAACCATTCAAAGACGACGCCCTCTTCTTCGGCGTTTTTCACCTCGCGGGCCGAGCCTGGCATATTGGCGCGGTCGCGACGATAGAGACAGGTGACGCTGATGGCGCCCTGTCGCACGGCAGTGCGCACGCAATC
>JBELMP010000006.1:0-24663 GCA_042095695.1 Maricaulis sp.
GCTGATGAAACCGTCCGCATCGATGGAGACGATATCGCCGGTATCATGCCAGCCCTCATCGGGTGTTTCGAGCACCAGCGGGTTGGAGGGGCGGATATAGCCCTTCATGATATTCGGCCCCTTGATGTGGAGCTGGCCGCCGTCTTCGATCCCGGGGACCGAGACCAACTTGGCTGACGTACCCGGCATCAGCGTGCCAACCGTACCCGGCTTGTTATTCTCTGGCTGATTGACCGCCAGAACCGGCGCTGCCTCGGTCAGGCCATAGCCTTCGACAATTTCCAGATTGAAGCGACTTTGCAGGGTTGTGCGGGTTTCGTCCTTGACGCGCTCAGCGCCGCAGACAGCCATACGCAGGGATTGCAGATCAGGCTCGTCGGCGGCCCGGGCATACTGATTGATGAAGGTATCCGTGCCGAACAGGATGGTCGCCTGGGTTTCGGCGATCCGCTTGACGATCGTCTTGGCCTGTAACGGGGTCGGGTGGCAGACAGACTTCACGCCCAGACCCAGGGGCACAAGAACGCCGCCGGTCAGACCGAAGCAGTGGAAGGTCGGGAGCGGGTTGAAAACCACATCATTGTCATAGATCGGAACATGATCGCGAACCTGTTCGACATTGGCGAGCAGGTTGGAATGGCTGAGGACAACACCCTTGGGCTCGCCCTCCGTGCCGGAGGTGAAAAGATATACCGCCGGATCATCCGGTGCCGGCCAGGCCCGGACAGCCCAGGGCAGAACCATGCCCAGCGCCGCCGCAACCTTGTCCATCGTGGACAGGTTTTCGCGGACATCTTCGAGATAGACCATCTCGTGATCCGCAGCGAGTTCGGCCTCAAGCGGCTGGAGTTCGCCCAGCTCGATAAAACGATGGGCGGTCACAATTCGCTTGCAATCACAAGCCGTGCTGGCCGATTTGATCGCCTTTGCTCCGGCTGTGAAATTGAGCATGGCCGGGACGCGGCCATAGGCCGAGATCGCATAAAAGGCGATGATAGCGCCGACGCCGGTTGGCAGCAGCACGCCGACTGCATCCCCGGGCTTGGTATCCTTCTTCAAGGCATGGCCCAGCGCGAAGGAGGCCTTGATCAGGTCATTGAAGCTGAGTTCGCGCCCATCCGCGTCGACAACAGCGATCTTTTTGCCGCCGTAACGACCGCGCCATTGTAGCAAGGCCTCGAACAGGGATTTGCGGATCCGGTTCAGATTGAAGTCGGCACCGGTATAGATGGTGTCGTCCAGACCGGCGCTCGCACCGGTAATCGCAGCCGCGTCCGCCACGTCGCTCGCGGCGGTTTCGCGTGAAAGGCTCTCAGCCATATATTTCCTCCCAGGCGCGTCTATGCCCACTGACGCCCGTTTTTTATGACGCTGATATTACCTCGACCTGCCGCATAGGGAAGGTCTTTCGCTCATCTTAGGTGCGAGAAACTTCCTGGGTTTTCTCGGTAAACAAGAAAAATTTATCGATAAACAAAAAATCGCTTGATATCGTTTTTCGATAATGTAAGTTGCGATCAACGTTGGGGAGCGTGAAAGGGAGTCGGATTCGCCAAGGCGAAGGGCCCCGTCATATAGGAGATGGACATGCGTCAGGCATGGCTTGCGGCGAGTGTGATCAGCGCCGCGCTTATTACCTCGGGCTGCGTCGTCGTCGTCGCGGATGATGGCGCCAAGATGCATTATGGCGAATTCAGCGATGGCGGTCACACCGTTCTTGATCGCGATGGCGATTATAGCCGTATTGGCGGTGATATGGACTTGTCCGGCTGGGTTGGCGGTGATGTCAGCCTGATCAGCGGTGATGTGAATATGGAAGATATTGTCATCGGCGGCGAGCTATCGATCGCTGCTGGTGATGTCGATTTTTCTGGCCGTGTGGAACAAGACGCCTCCATCGCCGGTGGTGATGTGACCTGGATCGGTCATGCAGGTCAGGATTTGTCGATCGCCTCCGGTGATCTCCTGGTGCGCGGAACCGTTGAGGGCGAGGGTGCCTTCGCTGCCGGTGACATGTATCTGGACGGTGATTTCCTTGGTGATCTCAATGCCCAGGCGGATGACATGTATCTGCAGGGCCGTGTCGGCGGCGCGCTGCGACTGGTCGCTGCCGACGAGATACGCCGCAATCGCCGTGATGATGAGGACCATGGCCGCATCGAATTGGCCGCCCATCTTGAAAATGGCGGTGAGATTTGCAGCCGCAGCCTGATTATCGGACCGGAGGCGCGCATTGATGGCGCCCTGCATGTCTGGGCCGAGCAGGAGCCGGTTATTGCCAGCGGTGCGCTTATCCAGGATTTGCGTTTTGAGTACCGAGATGGTCGCGAGTGCGACGACATTCTCGACTAGACCATAGTTGAAAACCTGACCGCCGGGGGGCGCAGGGAGCTAGGTAGATGATGATAAACAAAATAATGATGGCCGGGGGGCTGGCTGTTGCATTATTGACCGGCGGCGCGCAGGCGCAGGTCATCGGCGGTGATATCACCGTCGATGGCAGCCGGGATGATGTGATCTTTTTCGGTGGCGATATCAACGTGTCCGGCGATGTCGACGGGTCTGTTTCCGGTATTGCCGGGTCGGCGCGGATTGACGCGAATATCACCGGCGATGTCGAATTCTTCGGTGGTGATGCGCAATTGCGCGGCACTATTGCTGGCGATGTGGATATGGCGGGTGGTTCACTGCGCGTCGAAGCCAATGTCGGTGAGGACCTCAGCGTCGCTGGCGGCGATGTCGAAGTTTCCGGCGAAATAGGCGGCGAACTGAACGCGGCCGGCGGCAGTGTTGTTCTTGATGTCATTGTCCGCGATGGCGCGCACATTGGTGGCGGCTATGTTCTCCTGCCTCAATCCTCCGAATTCTACGGCAGGATGGAAATCGCGGCTGGGGAAATAGAATTTCTTGGCACGGCCCGCGATGATGTGAAAATCGAGGCGGAAACCGCGATTGTCGGCGGCAGGTTTGAGGGCGATGTCGATATCACGGCTGAACGTGTCCGCGTTCTCGCAGATGCTGTCGTGGTCGGGGAAATCCGGGTGCGCGGCCCCAATGAACCTGATGTCGAGGCTGGGGCCGATATCGCCACGCTCGATTACGCCTATCAAAGCTATAATTTTGGCGCGGAAGACTGGGAAGATATTGACATCCATATCGATGGTCCACTGGAACTCATCGGCGCGCCGTTTGAATTCCTTGGCGGCATTTTCCTGGGTGTTGCCTTCCTGCTCGGCTTCTTTGCGAGCCTGATCGCACCGCGCGGCGTGACCAGTATTACACGCTCCTTCCGGAAGCGTCCGTTCAGCGCCTTTTTTGTCGGGATCGTCGCATTTCCTGTCTCTTTGATCCTCATGGTCGTGGTGACAGTGGTCCTGGCAATCACGGTGATCGGAATACCTTTGATCCTCCTGATCTGGCCGCTTTACCCCTGGCTGCTCTTCCTCGCCTTTGCCTTTGGAGGCGTGGTGATTGGCGATCTGATCTTCAATCGCAATCGTCCCAATGAAGGCCTGGGACTGGCCATGAGGGCCCTGTCGCTCCTGGTGGTGATGGCCGCGCTGGCCGTTGTTGGCCAAATTGAGGGTCTCGGCTTCCTGCTGGGCTGGTTTGTCTGGGTGATCGGCATGGGCGCCTGGGTTCTCTCCTTCGGTGAGCGCCACAGTCAGGGTGATGGTCTTGATGATCGTGCGGAGCAGCGCCCCGAACGTGATCGCGATGAGGATATCGGGTCATCCAGGTCGGATGCCGCCGATAGCAGCGATAGTTCGGCCGGAAACTCTGGCGGTGGTTTTGGCGGCGATGGTGGTGGCGAGTAATCGTCACCCGCCCACCTTAACTTTCAGCAATGTCGGGTGACCCCATCCTGACAAGACTATAACCTGTGCCCCGAAAATGCCTGGCAGGCTCGAGGGGACAATGAAAATCAATACTCGCTATACCGTTATAGCTCTGGCTGGTGCCGTTGCGATGATGAACATCGCATCGGCACAGCCGATTCGTCAGACCACGAATGATTGGCGAGACGCTTTTCGCCAGCTTGAGGATGAGGATTGGCCATCGCCGAACCGCGAGCGTCGGGCGACCGGCGCACCGGGGCCGGATTACTGGCAGCAGCAGGTCGATTACGATATCGACATCCATCTCAATGAGGACACAAAGATCCTCACCGGCAGCGAAACCATCACCTATACGAATAACGCGCCGGACGAGCTGGACTATCTCTGGTTCCTGCTAGACCAGAACCGCTTCCGTCCCGATTCCGATGCGGTCTTGACCGAGACTGTTGGAGGTGGCGGGCGCGCGGCCTCAAGGGTCGGCGGATCGCTTCCCGAGGGCATGTCTGCCTATTCCGTCCGCCGCCGTGACCGCCTCGAACAAGATGGCTATGGCTTCAACATAACCAGTGTCATCGCCGAGGACGGAACGGCGCTCGATCACACGATTGTTGATGCGCTAATGCGTATCGATCTCGATGATACGCTTGAAACCGGTGACAGCGTCACCTTCACCATTGAATGGAATTACCGGCTGCTCGAGACCCAGGTCGTCGGTGGCCGGGCCGGCTGGGAATGTTTTGAGGAGACCGACGATACGGGCGCGGATTGCATCTATCAGATTGCTCAATGGTTCCCGAGGGCTGCGGTATTCTCCGATTATGAGGGCTGGCACAACAAGACCTTCTTGGGGCGCGGCGAATTCGGCCTGGAGTTTGGCGACTATAATGTCTCCATCACGGTGCCGCAGGACTTCATTGTTGCGGCGACCGGCGAGCTGCAGAATCCGGAGGAGGTTCTGACCCAGGCCCAGCGTGATCGTCTGCAGGACGCCCGGACAGCTGACGAACCGGTCTTCATCGTGACGCCGTCCGAAGCGCGCGCCAATGAGCGCCGCGGCACACGTTCGGAGGCGACCTGGGAGTTTTACGCGGAAAATGTCCGCGACTTCGCTTGGGCGGGGTCACGTAAGTTCATCTGGGATGCCCAGGGCGTTGAACAGGACGGGGAGGGCATCGCCCCGGACCTGGTCATGGCGATGTCCTTTTATCCCAATGAAAGCGAGCCGATGTGGTCGAGCTTCTCGACCCGGGCCGTCGAACACACGATCAACGTCTATAACGGGTTTGCCTTCCCCTATCCGTACCCGACGGCGCAATCCATTGCCGGTCCGCAGGGCGGTATGGAGTATCCGATGATCACCTTCAATGGCGGGACTTATGGCCGGCCGGTTGAGGATGATGACGGTAATCTGACCTATTCCCTCTCGGCCAAGCGCGGTCTGATCGGCGTTATCATCCACGAAATCGGCCATATCTATTTTCCGATGGTGGTGAATACCGACGAGCGTCAATGGACCTGGATGGATGAAGGTCTCAATTCCTTCCTGCAATTCCAGGCCGAGCGGCAATGGGAGGAGGATTTCCCGGTCCGCCGCGGCGACCCGCACTCGATCACATCCTATATGGTTTCGACCAATCAGATGCCGATCATGACGCAGTCGGATTCCATTCTTCAGATCGGTGCGAACGCCTACTCCAAGCCGACCATCGCGCTTGTGATTTTGCGGGAAACCATTCTGGGACGCGAATTATTCGATGAAGCCTTTCGGGAATTCGCGCGCCGCTGGCGTTTCCGTCGCCCGACGCCTTATGACTTCTTCCGCACGATGGAAGAGGTCTCCGGCGTTGACCTGGACTGGTTCTGGCGGGGCTGGTTCTACTCGACTGACCATGTCGATATCGCGATCTCGCGCGTCGTTGAAGGTCAGTTGAATACGGAAAACCCGGCCATCGAGAATGAGTTTGATCGGGCCGAGATCGAAGCGCGCGGCGAAAGCCTGACCCAGGTCCGCAATATCGAGTCGGGGATCGAGTTCTACGCTGAGGATAATCCGGAAGTGCTTGAATTCTATTCCAATACAGATCGGCACGCCGTCACTAACCGCCAGCGCGAGGCTTATGAGGGCTTCCGAGACGGGCTGGAGACCTATGAGGCCGAGATTATCGATCGTGGGGATCGCTTCTATTATATCGACCTGGAAAACCAGGGCGGTGTCGTCATGCCGGTGATCCTGGAATTCACATTCGCCGATGGCAGCCGTGATCTGGTTCGGATCCCGGCGGAAATCTGGCGCTATAATCCGGCTCGTGCGACCTGGGTGTATCGCACTTTGAACGAAGTCGTTCAGGTCGAGCTCGACCCTTACTGGGAAACGGCAGATGCTGATCGAACGGATAACTATTATCCGCCACGGATCGAGCCGACACGCCTGGAGATGTATCGACGCAATGCCAGCGGCTCCAACCAGATGCGCGATATGGATCAGCGGGTAAACCGCGATGATATCCAGCCGCGTCCCGAATAGGTGAGCTCGATCCGTCATATTCTTCTGGCGATTGCCGGCGCGGTCCTCTGGGCGGCGTCGGCGGCCGCCCATGACCTTCACGCAAGTGTCAGTGAGATCTCGGTTAATCCGCGAAGTGGGCAGATGGAGGTCATCCATCGTCTTTTCGCAGATGATCTGATGCTGGCGCTGGGCTACGAAACTCTCGACGAGACGAGTTTTTATTCCGACCCCGAACGGATCGCGGATATTGGCACCTACATCGCCAGTACATTCCGTTTTGCGGATCCAACCGGCCTGCTTTATGAGCCCGACTATGTCGGTGCGGAGCTGGATGGCGAGTTTGCCTGGGTCTATTTCGAAGGCCCGCCGCCGGAAGACCAATCGGGCTTCATCGTCGATAATGACATTCTCGCTGAGACCTTCAACGACCAGACAAACATGACCAATTTCCGCTTCAACTCATCAATCCGCACGGCCATGCACGGCCCCGGACGACGCAACCCGGAACGCGTGGTGTTCGAGTAGGCGCCTAGGTTTTGCGCAGCAGGAAATAGCGGGTCATGACCAAGCCCACGCCGCCAACCAGGATGGTCATCGCGATCGGCAGGGCCATGTCAATCGGTGCGAAAGTCCAGACCAGCGTATAGGCCAGCCCGGTGAGCACGAAGATGCGACCGGCGAAACGCGTGTGGGCTTGCACACGCTCCGGCGATTGCCGCCCGGCATTCAGCGAAACAGGGCGCTTCGGGGCGGCATTGCCGTAAAACAGAAAAATAATGCCAAAGATCACGCCCATCATGCGTTTCTCCAGGTCATCCCCCAGGATTGCGGTGAACTCGTAAGATATGGCCAGGGTGATCCCCAAGGGTATCAGCATCATGAGTGCTGCCGCGCAAATCGACCAGCGGATGGATTTCATATCATCCAACCAGGCCGTGTCGCGCATTCGACCCTTTTGTCGAAGCTCGATGGTCATCCAGGCGACGGGCAGGAACAGCATGGCGGCGATGAATGCGATCCAGCCATCAGGCTCACGCCAGGCGGCAGTGGCCGCAAGTGCTGAGGTCAGCCCAACGAGGGCGAGGGGGGTAAACAGCATGGGGCGCGGGGCGGTCATTGGTCGATCTCCTTCGTGGTGGTGTCGGAGGGCTGACCCAGGCCGAATGCTGAGGCAAAACCCAAAAGCGCATCCTCAAGCACTGAAAGCTTGATCCGGTAGATGACGGATTTTCCAACCTTGGTCGCATCGACAAGGTCGGCGTCTTTCAGAACAGAAAAATGCGCCGACATGGTCGGTTTCGAGACGTTGAACTCAGCGGCAAGCTCGCCGGCGCTCATCGGTTTCTCACGCAGCAGTTCCAGGACGCGGCGGCGCGTCGGGTCAGCAAGGGCTTTGAAGACTTGGCTCATGTGTCGACGATTAGCTAAATATCGAAATGTGTCAATATAATAATTCGATAATCAGCTAAATAACTTTCATCTAATTGAAAACGCGTGCAGATCAGCAGGCGACAACATTCACCGCGAGACCGCCCTGGCTGGTCTCCTTGTATTTTTCCATCATATCCAGCCCGGTCTGACGCATGGTCTCGATGACTTGATCCAGGGAGACTTTCATGTCTTCGGAATTGGCGCGCAAGGCGAGACGAGCCGCATCGATCGCCTTGATGGCGCCGATGGCATTGCGTTCGATACAAGGGATTTGAACCAGGCCGCCGACCGGATCGCAGGTCAGCCCGAGATTGTGCTCCATCCCGATCTCTGCGGCATCCTCGATTTGCTGGTTGCTCGCTCCCATTGCTGCGGCGAGTGCTGCTGCGGCCATGGAGCAGGCGACGCCAACCTCTCCCTGGCAACCCGCTTCGGCACCGGATATCGAGGCGTTTTTCTTGTAGAGTGAGCCGATTGCCGCAGCAGTGAGGAAAAAGCGTTGCAGGGCCTCTTCATCATCGGGGTCGCGGTGATAGCGGTGGAAATAGCGCGCGACAGCCGGGATGATACCGGCCGCGCCATTGGTGGGAGCGGTGACAACCCGACCACCCGCAGCATTCTCCTCATTGACGGCCATCGCCCACAGATTGATCCAGTCCATTGGCGCGAGCGGGTCCTTGGCGAGATCGACACGCTCAGCCTTCAAATCCCTGTAGAGCTGAGGGGCACGCCGTTTGACATTCAGCCCACCTGGCAGAATACCGTCTTCGCGCAGACCCCGGTCAATACAGTCCTCCATTGTTCGCCATATGCTCTCAATACCGGCACGGATCGTGTCTTCCGGCAGGAAGGTGCGCTCATTGGCCAGCATGATGCGGTGAATGGAGAGGCCGGTTTTTTCGCCTATCTCCAGAAGCTCGGCGGCGGAGTTGAAAGGGTAGGGCTCGCCTTCCTTCACATCGGCCGCGGAATTCTTGCCGGCTTCCTGTTCATCGATGACAAAGCCGCCGCCGATGGAATACCAGATCTCCTCACGGATCATCGCCTCGCCCGGACCAATGGCGCGAAACTTCATGGCATTGGCATGGAAGGGCAGGCGCACATCGCCACGGAAGTCGAGATCGCGCCGCTCCTCGAAACCGATCTCACTGCCATCGGTAAGTTTAAGCGTGTTCTCGCTGCGGATGCGCTGAAGGCGAGTCTCAATCGTGTCGGGGTCGATCTTGGCGGGGTCTGAACCTTCCAGGCCGAGCAGGATGGCAGTATCCGTTCCATGTCCCAGACCGGTTAGTGCGAGGGAGCCGTAAAGCTCGGTCTCCAGGCGCTGGATCCCTTCCTTCCCGGCAATGGATTGCGCCCGTTCAGCGAAGCTTTTCGCCGCTTTCATCGGTCCGACCGTGTGCGAGCTGGACGGGCCGATGCCGATCTTGAAGAGATCGAATACCCCGAAATGCATGGGCCTAGCCTTCGCCGAGTCCGCGATCGCGGGTGAAGGCGTTGAAACAGATAATGGTCTGCGTGTCCTTGATGCCGTCGATCGTCTGGACTTTCTGGTTCACGAAACGACCGATATCAACATCGTCCTCAAGCGTGAATTGTGCCAGGAGATCAAAGGCTCCGGAAATGGAATGCACCATGGGGGCTTCATCAAGATCATCCACAAGGGCGGCAGCCACATCATAGGTCCGGCCGAGCTCGCATTTGATGAAGACGTAGAATTGGCGCATGGCGTTCTCCCGGTGAACGAAGTGTCTTGCTTTGGCGAACCTTATACCCAGCCTGAGGGCAAGAGGACAGGCTTGCCGCCAGTGCTAAATCGCACCACCAGAGACCATGATGGCCTGGCCATCGATGGAGCCGGACAGGGGTGAGCACAGGCAGCTCACAAGCTCGGCCACTTCTTCGGGCTGGATCAGCCGCCCCTGGGGGTTGTTCTTGGTCAGCTCGGCCAGCGCGTCCTCCCGCGAGCGCCCGGTCTTTTCCATGATGTTAAGGACGGAATTTTCGACAATCGCCGTTTCGACATAGCCCGGGCAGACCGCATTCACGGTCAGCTTGGTTCTGGCGTATTCCAGAGCGAGGGATTTGGTGAGCCCGACAACCGCATGCTTTGAAGCGACATAGGGCGACATATATGCGCCGCCACGGAGCCCGGCGATTGAGGCGATATTGATGATGCGCGCATAGTCGGACCGGATCATCTCGCCGATAACGGCCTGGGTGCAACGTACTAGGCCTTCAACATTGACCGCCTGGATTTCACGCCAGTGCTCCATCGAGGTCTTGTGGAAAGCGGATGCCGCAGCAATACCGGCATTATTGACCAGAATGTCGATCGCGCCGGACTCTGCAGCGGCGTCAAACGCCTGGCTAACGCTGTCGTCGTCAGTGACATCAATGCGGATGGCCCGGGCACCGGAAATACTCGACGCGGCCTTCTTCAGGCGGTCAAGATTGCGCCCCATGAGAATGACCTCGGCGCCCTTGTCTGCAAGATCTCTGGCACAGGCCAGCCCGATCCCGGTGCCTCCACCGGTAATTACGGCACGACGTCCAGCAAGCATGATCTTTCTCCTTTGATATCAGGAACTAGAGACGCTCGTAGCGCGCCATGGACGCGCCGTCGTCAGCCAGGCGTTTGAGTAGGGGCGACGGCGTCCACCAGCGCGCTCCAAATTGCTCGGCAAAGCCTTCAATGCGCTCAAGAACAGTTTCGAGACCCAGCTGATCCGCATAACAACACGGTCCGCCGCGCCAGCGCGGGAAGCCATAACCATTGGCGTAGACAACATCGATATCGCTACCGCGAGCGGCAATGCCCTCATCGAGTATCGCGGCGGCCTCATTGACCAGGGCCAGAGTGCAGCGATCACGTATCTCGGCTTCGTCGATCTCACGCGGGCTGATCCCCGCTTCGGTGCGGACATTTTCGATCAGGGCTTCGACTTCGGGGTCCGGCATCGGCCGGCGACTGCCTTGCGCATATTGGTAGAAACCGGAACCGGTTTTCTGGCCCTTGCGACCCATCTCAACAAGCCTGTCATGAACGAGAGAGGCCCGAGGCTCGAACAGTCCTGGATCAAGCTTCTTGCGATTGGAATAGCCGATATCAAGACCGGCCATATCTGCCATGGTGAAGGGCCCCATGGGCAGGCCGAAATGCGTCATCACCGCGTCAATCTGTGCGGGCGAGGCACCGTCCAAGAGTAATAGTCCGGCTTCGCGGCCATAGGCCGAGATCATCCGATTGCCGATAAACCCATGGCAAACACCGGATACAACGGCGATTTTCTTCATTGTCCGGGCAAGCGTCAAAGCCGTCACCAAAACCTCGTCGGAGGTTTGATCACCGCGAACAATCTCCAATAATTTCATCACATGCGCCGGGCTGAAGAAGTGAAGGCCCAGCATGCGTTCGGGATGGGGGAGGGTTTCGGCAAGCCGGTTGATGTCGAGATAGGAGGTATTGGAGGCGATAATGGCTGTGTCGGAAACAATTGCTGCGACTTGCGCGAGGACGGTCTTCTTGACCTCCATATCCTCAAAAACCGCTTCAATGATAAGTTCGCGATCGGAGAAATCGCTCCAGTCACTGGCCTTCACCAGTCGGGCGCGGCGCGCAGCGGCTTCGGCCTCGGATATCCTGCCCTTGCCCAAATCATTGTTAATAATAGCAATAATTCGGTCAAACCCGACTGCCAGCGCGTCGGAATTGGTGTCGAACAACACCACCTCAATACCGGCCGCGACGAGGCTGGCCGCGATGCCAACGCCCATCGTCCCGGCGCCGATGACACCGGCATGGTGAAGGGGGCGGGCAGTGCCGGTAACCCCGGTAGGAGGCTTGCCAGACAAGCGTTCGGCAAAAAAGAGGTGACGCATGGCCGGGCTCTGTGACCCAGTCATAAGGGCTTGAAACTCTTCGCGCTCTTTCCTCAGACCTGCATCAAAGCCCTGTTCCAGACCGAATTTTACGGCGCGGATGACCGCATGCGGTGCAAGTTGTCCGGCCATCCTCTGTTCGGCATGCTGGGTCCAGGTTTCAAAGAGGGCGGGATCAAATTCCGGGGCCGGAATCTGTGATAGCCGGCGCTTTTCCAGCGATTGCGATCGAGTGAATTCGGTCGCCATTTCAACAAGTTCACCGTCCGATACACAATCAATAATGCCATACGCGTCAGCCTCGGCGGCGGTGATCGGTTTGCCGGTCACGGCCAGTTTCAATCCCGCATCGACACCGGCCAGGCGTGGCAGGCGCTGTGTCCCTCCGGCACCTGGAATAAGGCCGAGATTGACTTCCGGAAGTCCGAATCGGGCCTTGGCATCGGCAATGCGATAGTCGCAGGCGAGGGCCAATTCCAGTCCACCGCCGAGCGCTTGACCATGAATGGCAGCGATCACCGGAAGCGGGCAGGTCTCGATCGCCTCCAGTACCTCACCTAGACCAGGCGCCTGCGGCGGTTTGCCAAATTCGGAAATATCCGCCCCGGAAAAGAAGGTGCGTCCGGCGCAGTGAATGATGACATGTCTGGCATCATCGGGAAGCGAATTGAGCGCCTCGACAAGGCCCAGACGAACGGCGTGGCCAAGCGCATTCACCGGCGGATTATCAATGGTGATCAGCTGAACTTCGCCCAGAGTTTGTCGAGTAACCGGTGACATAATCTCTCCTAGGTGACGGCAGAACGGATAGAAAAACGCGGATCTTTCCAGCTGGCCTCGGCCATGATGCTGCGCAGTACCGCCACGGCCTGCCAGACATCCTCAAAACGCGTGTAGAGCGGGGTGAAACCGAAGCGCAGAATGTCAGGCGCCCTGAAATCGCCGATGACCCCGCGATCGATAAGCGTTTGCATGATCTCATAGCCCTGCGGGTGGGCGATCGCCACCTGGCTGCCGCGAACAGAAGCATCGATCGGGCTGACAATCTCAAACTCGGGCAATGTGCTTTTTATCAGCTGGATAAACAGATCGCCCAGAGCCTGGGATTTGCGTCTAATGTCCGAAAGATCGGCCTGGGATATAAGGTCAAGTCCACATTCCAGCGCCGCCATGCCGAGAATGCCGGGCGTGCCGCACTGGAAACGGTCAATGCCAGGAGCGGGCGTGTAATGATCATCAAAGGCGAAGGGCGATTTGTGGCCGAGCCAGCCTGACAGGGCCGGAAAGACCGTATTATGGTGCTGGCGCGCTGCGAACAGGAAGGCCGGAGCGCCCGGTCCGCCATTGAGATATTTATAGCCGCAGCCAACGGCAAAATCCGCATTGCAATCATTGAGATGCACCGGCATGGCGCCGGCTGAGTGCGACAGGTCCCAGATGATCAAGGCGTCCGCTTCCCGGGCCAGGCGGGTGATGTCCTGCATGTCCCAGAGCGCGCCGGTCTTGTAATGCGTGTGCGTTAGCAAAAGCACGGCGACATCGTCGTCCAGGGCGGATCGGATAGCATCGCGATCAACCAGGCGGGCCTGCAGGCGCCCGCCACTCAGCGCAGCCAGGCCCTCCATCATATAGGCGTCGGTCGGAAAATTTCCGCGTTCGGACAAGATGGTTCCACGCCCGGGTCGCATCTGAACAGCCGCGCTCAGAGCCTTGAAAATATTGACTGAAGTGGAATCGCTGCAAATCACCTCATCATCATCCGCACCAATCAGACGGGCGATTTTTGCGCCAATGCGCCGTGGGGCATGAATCCAGTCATTGGAATTCCACGACCGGATCAGATCCTGTGCCCATTCCTCGGTCACAACGGTCTGGAGACGCTCCGGCACAGTTTTGGGCATCGGACCCAGGGAATTGCCGTCCAGATAGATTTCGCCTTCAGGCAATTGGAAATGCTCGCGAAACCCCGAAAGCCGGTCGTCTGCATCCAGCTGTCGGACATGATCGAGATCGGGTGTCATGGCAGGTCTCTCAAGATAGCGCGCACGGGCGAGGCATCGGCGTGCTGGATGGGCAGGGGCAGGGCGATGAGTTCGTAATCGCCATCGGCAATGTCATCGAGGACCAGGCCTTCCAGGATCCGCATGTCATGCGCCTCGACGCGTTTATGAGCCGCGAGGTGTTTTGCGGTCTCCGGATCCAGAGAGGCTGAGTCCGTGCCGACCAGTCGACAGCCGTGCGCTGCCAGCTCATCAACCAGGTCGGGATGAAGGGCTCTGAAATTACTGTCCCAGTGCTGGTGCGGGAAGCGCTCATAAGTCCGGATCAGAACGCGTTCCGGATAGGCGAGCGCCGCGCAGTCAATATCATCCACATTGACCAGCAGACCATCGCCGCGGGAAGTGACCAGGCTGCAGGGGCCAAGATAGGGCTCCAGCCCGACCGAGGCGATGTCAACGCCCTGACGGCCATAATGCTCCGGCGCATCCGCATGGGTGCCGGAATGGGTCGACAGGGTCAGGCGCGAGACCTTGACAGGACAGCTGTCCGATATGGTCCAGGTGTCCTCGCGCTGGAAGGCCGTATCACCTGGCCAGACCGGCAGATCGGGCCGCAAGACCTGCGAGATGTCCCAGATCCGACGGCTCATCACAGCTGGGTCCTGACGGTCCAGATTTCAGGGAAGAAGCGTAGATCCAGTGCTTTTACGAGATAGGAGACGCCGCCGGTGCCGCCGGTACCGCGGCGATAGCCTATGATCCGCTCCACTGTTTTCATGTGATTGAAGCGCCATTGCTGGAACTTATGTTCCAAATCGACCAATTTCTCCCCTAATTCGTAGGCTTCCCAATGCGTATCGCTGTCCTGGTAGATCGTCTTCCAGATGGCTTCCACCGCGTCCGAGGGCGCATAGGCGAGCGACCAGTCACGATCAAGCCGATCCTGGGGCACCGGATAGCCCTTGCGGGACAGGAAGCGCAGAGTCTCATCCCAGATGGACGGGGCGTTGAGGGCCTCCATCACCATTGCATGGGCGGGCGGATTGTCCTCATGCACCCTTGTCATAGCAGCATTCTTGTTGCCGAGCCGGAATTCAATGGTGCGATACTGATAGCTTTGAAACCCGGAGCTCGGCCCCAGGCTGTCGCGGAACGCGAGATAGTCTGAGGGTGTCATGGTCGCCAGCACGCCCCAGGCATCGATCAATTGCTCCTGAACACGTGAAACCCGAGCCAGCATTTTAAGGGCAGGGCCGACCTGATCCTTGCGCAAATGCGCGATTGCGCCTTCGATCTCATGGATGATCAGCTTCATCCACAGCTCACCGACCTGGTGGATTATGATGAACAGGGTCTCGTCATGTTCCTGGCTCAACGGATGCTGCGCAGCAAGCACCGTGTCCAGTCCGAGATACTGGCCATAGGACAGGGAGTCCTTGAGATTCCAGTGGATATCCTCCTTGGACACATCCACCTGGGAGGTGAAGTCATTGCTCATCTCGTCGACCCGTTAACAGCGCGACCGGATGCCGGACGCGTAAAATAGATGCGGCTAATGCCTATTGCGATCCTGGCGGAATGGCAAACCGGGGCCTGATCCAGGGTCTTTTCGTCCAGACTGCCGTGAACGGCGTGACCCGCAGCGATACCTATCGTAAGCAGTGGACCATGGCGAAGGCGAACAATCATATCCGCTTTTTTCTTTTTGGCCTCGGCCTGCTCTTGCTCGCGATCACGGTATTGAGCGGTCCGGCCACTGCGCATCCGGAAGACGAGATCTGCCGTCTCGATCCGGAGCTGTGCGCCGCGCTAGATGATTTCGACAGTGAACAGCCGGGATTTGAAAGCATGTTGAATGATGAGATTATTCTGGATCGTACGGTCTGGGACACGATCGCGCTTTATCTGCGTCTGGGATTTGAACACATCCTGCCCAAGGGGCTGGACCACATTCTTTTCGTCTGCGCTCTGTTTTTCGCATCCACGCGGCTGATGCCATTGCTCTGGCAAGTCTCGGCCTTCACCCTGGCCCATACGATAACGCTCGGCATGGCCATTACCGGTGTGATCTCTGTACCCGGTGCGATCGTTGAACCAATCATTGCACTATCGATCGCCTTTGTCGCGATCGAGAACATGGTGTTCAAGGACATGCAGCGATGGCGACCCCTGGTCGTCTTCGGGTTCGGCCTGTTTCACGGGCTTGGATTTGCTGGCGTGCTAAGCGATCTCGGCCTGCCGCCCGGTGAACTCATCCCTGCATTGGTGAGTTTCAATATCGGGGTGGAGCTAGGCCAGCTGACCATTATTGCCATCATGTTCGTGGTGCTGCGCTGGTTCTATGACAAGGACTGGTATCACGCCTGGCTTGTCCGCGGTGCCAATGGAGCAATTGCGCTGATGGCGATCTGGTGGACAATTGAGCGGGTTTTTCTTGGCGGTTGATTGTCACGCCGCCAAGCCACTGGAGGGACAAGAAAAAACCCCGGATCAGGCGATCCGGGGTTTTGTTAAGTCGATAATCCGAAACTATTCGCTGGCCTCGATCAGCCCGCGGTTTTCAAGGAGCGGCTCGATCGTCGGCTCCTGGCCCCGGAAGGATCCGTAAAGGTCCAGGGCCGGGCGGATGCCGCCGGCACCATAGACATTATCCCGCAATCGATTGGCATAGGTCTCGTCGTAAAGACCGTTTTCCCGGAAAGGGATAAAGCCATCGGCATCAAGCAGTTCAGACCAGATATAGGCGTAGTAACCGGCCGAATAGCCACCTGCGAAAATATGCGAGAAATAGGTCGAGCGATATCGGGGCGCGATTTCCTCAATCATGCCGATCTCGTCCAGAACACGGGTTTCAAAGGCGAGGGCATCATCGGGAATCTCTTCCGGCGACAGTGAGTGCCAGGCGAGGTCGAGCAGGGAGGCCGCCATGTATTCCGTGGTCGCAAAGCCCTGATTATGGGTCGATGCGGCCTGCAGGCGGTCCATCAACTCATCCGGAATCGTTTCTCCTGTTTCGTAATGCGTGAAGAATTCACGCATGACTTCCGGAGCCGAGGCCCAGTGCTCATAGATCTGCGCCGGGAATTCGGTGTAATCGCGAGGACCGGTGACGCCGGCAATTCGCGGATAGCGCTGTTCGGACAAAAGACCATGCAGGGCATGACCGAATTCGTGGAAGAGTGTGTTGACCTCACTGAAGCTCATCAGCGCGGGCTGGCCCTCAGCCGGTGGTGTCAGGTTGAGATAATTGCCAACGATCGGGCGCTGGTTTTCTCCATTGATATTGCGCTGACCGCGGAAACTATTCATCCAGGCGCCGCCGCGCTTGGTCGGCCGGGCGAAGAAGTCCGCATAGAAGACACCGACATGGGTGCCGTCCGCCTCGCGCACTTCCCAGACTTCAACGCCATCGATGAAGACCTGGGCGTCTTCGACCGGATGGAAGGTCAGCCCCCACAGGCGGGTGGAGATTTCAAAAGCGGCGTCGCGTACATTATCCAGAACGAAATACTGGCGGACTTCCTCCTCATTGATGGAGAAACGTTCCTGGCGAACCCGCTCGGAATAGTACCACCAATCCCAGGGCTGGAGCTGGAACGCCCCGCCTTCGGCATCAATAATAGCCTGCATGTCGTCGCGCTCCTGGCGTGCGCGCTCGAGGGCCGGCTCCCAGATCTGATTTAGGAAATCACTCAGATTCTCCGGGTTTTGCGCCATGCGGGTTTCAAGCTGATAGGCGGCATGATTGTCATAGCCGAGCAATTGGGCCCGTTCGGCCCGCAAGCTGGAAATCTCGATCGCCTCGTCCTGGTTGTCGCTCTCGCCACCGGCAAAGCCACGCATGACATAGCCATTGAATATATCTTCGCGCAGCGCGCGGTTCTCCGAGAAGGTCAGGAAGGGCGTGATCGAGGAGCGAGACAGCGTGTAGACCCAGGAATTCTCATAGCCCCGGCGTTCCGCTTCGCGGGCACCGGACGCGCGGATCGGCTCGGGCAAGCCCGCCAGATCGGCCTCGTCCGTGATCACCAGCTCATACCCATTGTTTTCCGCCAGAAGGTTCTGGCCATAGGCAACGGTCAGGCTGGAAATGCCTTCATTGAGCTCGCCGAGCCGCGTCTTGTCGTCTTCACCGAGAAGGGCGCCAGCGCGTACGAAATCGCGATGATAGAGTTCCAGAACTCGCAATTGGTCGACATCGAGGCCCAGCGTATCGCGTGCCTCGTAAAGCGTATTGATGCGTTCCCAGAGCTGGCCATCCAGATTGATGTCATTGGCCAGACGCGTGAATTGCGGTGAATACTCGCGCGCCAGGGCCTGAATGGTGTCATTCGTGTGGGCGCTGGAGAGGGCATAGAAGACGGACTGCACACGGCTTAGCTGGTCGCCGAGCTCTTCCATCGGGATGATGGTGTTTTCAAAGCTTGGTGCGTCAGGATTATTGATGATGGCGGTAAAGGCAGAGCGGGCATCTTCAATGCCTGCATCAAAGGCGGGGGCGTAATGCTCATTGGAGATCCGGTCGAAGGGCGGTGTGCCGAAGGGCGTGTCCCAGCTCGCTTCGAGAAAGGGATTAGACGCGGCGGTGTCGGCCTCGGCCATATCCGATGCAGTGTCGACCGCAGCGTTCGTGGCGTCATTACCCATCGTGTCTGAGTCCGGTGCCGGCGTGCAGGCCGCCAGGAGGGCGAAACAGGCCGCTCCAGTCATGAGTTTGAGTTTCAATGGTCTTCCCCGAGATTGTTTGCGGTAAGTCGCTGGGCCTCGTTAAAGCGCATAGCGCGGGCGGCGTCGACTTAACGGCGTGTAAGACACCATACAGCCTAGGCGCCCGGAGCAGACGGATCAATTCTTCAATACCTGTCGCACACGACTTTCAGCTCGCCGGTGTGCGATACCCTATAACAGGTCGATGACCGCCAGCATGGCGTCGAGATTGGCGGCACCAAGCTTGCGGCAGCGTTCCGGCGACCAGCCCTGATCACGATCCGGCAGGTCAGCATTGTCCTTGAAGGGCATTTCCAGCGTCATGGCGAGACAGCCGAATGTATTGGCCATGTAGTTGGTGCAGATTGAAAGGTCGGCCGTGCCCGGGGCATCGACCGTATAGCCATGCTCGGTCTGGAAATCCGGGCTGATTGCCGCGAGGGCGGTCTTATAGGCGTCGAGCAAGGCCTGGTCGGCAGGCGTGAAATTCGGGGCACCTTCGCCGCCGGCGATGAAATTATAGGGCAGCCCCTCATCGCCGTGTACATCAAGGTGGAGGTCAACACCGGTCTGCTTGATCGCTTCAAGCGTATGATAGACTTCCGGCGAGGCTGAAAGCGACGCCTTGTCCCACTCCCGGTTCAGATTCACGCCCTTGGCATTTGTCCGCAAATGCCCGCGAAAACTGCCATCGGGATTCATGTTCGGCACGATGTGAAAAACCGCGCGATCACGAAGGCTCCGCGCGACCGGATCAGCCTCGTCCAGAAGACGGTTGAGAAACCCTTCAACCCACCATTCCGCCATCGTCTCACCGGGGTGTTGGCGTGCCGTGATCCAGATCGTCTTGTCGCCATTGCCGAGGCTCAGACAGTCCAGGCTGCGGCCGTCAAGCGTGTCACCGAGCACGTCCAGCGTGACGCCTGGCTGGAGCTGCGCCCAGGCAATCAAGTCCTGATGTCGCTCGAGGCTGTAAGGGGCGAAATAGGCGAACCAGATCGTGTCCAGCTCGGACGTGTGCTGGAATGTCAGGACACCGTCTTCGAATAGCGTCTCGACACGGAACCAGGTTTCACGATCATAAGAGGCACAGACCTGATAATCCCGCCAGCCGTCCTGGTAGGCTGCTGCGCCAGCATTCTGGATATTCAGCGTCAGGGCTTCACCGCGCGCGCCGGTCACGCGGAAATAGAACCACTGGAAGAAATGCGAATCCGTATCGGAGCGGATTTCCAGACGAATGGCATCGGCACGGTCTGCGGATTTCACAATAATATTGCCGGCATCAAAGGCGTCTGTAATGTGCAAGCCCATGGCAAGCCTCCCCTGTCAGTTGCTCGAGGTGGTAGGCCTTTGCCGCGGGCTTGCCAAGGGGAGCAGGGCTGAAGCGGCTATTGGTGGGCCTTTCACAGCAAGCTGACGGAAGTTTGAGAAGACGGTGAGTGCTGCGGCGGTCTAGACCGCGGCCAACAGACAGGGAGAGCATAATGCTTCAACGGGTTCAGCAGATTTTTCGTATTGCCTTGCCACTCTTCGTGGCCGCAGTGTTTTTGGATTCGCTTCGCTTCAAATTTACCGACGCGCCGGAAACGCAGGAAATTTTCGGTCGGCTTGATGGCTGGGCAGCCTCGCTTGGCGCCCCCGGCCTGTTCGGCCATACAGGCCTGTTCAGTCAATATGTGATTGGTACGGCGGAGCTGGTTGCCTCGGCCTGTCTACTGGCCGGTCTGATCCCCGCCCTCAGGCGTCTTCAGGCACTGGGTTCTCTGGTCGGTCTTGGCGTCATGACCGGTGCCATCAGCTTTCACCTCTTTACCCCGCTTGGGATTGATCCAAATAATGATGGCGGCGGGCTGTTCTATGCAGCGATTGGCGTCTGGGTGTCGTGCCTGGTGCTTATCGTGCTGAATCGGTCCAGCCTGTTTGGCCTGGCCGGGGGGATTGCCTCGGCCTTTCGCGAGGACCGCTGATCCGTATGGAAACACGCCGATTTGAGCTCGATGTCGAAGGCGGTTCGCTGAGCGTTCTGCACATTCCCAATCCCGGGGCGCCGCGCCTTCTATTCGCCCATGCCAACGGCTTCAATGCATCGAGCTATCGGCAATTCCTCAGCCGGCTGGCGGAAGGTTTTGAGATTGTGGCGCCGGATACGCGTGGCCATGGGCTGTCGCAGGTCCCGGTTGACCCCAAAGCATTGAGGGACTGGCACGGCTTTGCCCGCGATCTGGCCCATGTCGCGGCGAGCATGGATGAACGTCCAACCTTTTTCGCTGCCCATTCCATGGGTTCGGTCAGCGGCATTCTGGCTGCGGCGCATCATGGGCTGAAGGTGCAGGCGATGGCCCTGATCGAGCCGATCTTCATGCCCTTCTGGTTCTATGTGGTGCCGCACATTCCCGGTGGCGCCTGGCTCTACCAGTATAATCCCATGTCCAATGGGGCGAGGGGGCGTCGCGCCGACTGGCCCAGCCGGACGGCGATCCTTGAAAGCTATCGGGAAAAACGCCTGTTCAAACACTTCGCACCGGGCGCTCTGGAGGATTATCTGGAGACCGGCGTCATCGACATGGATGATGGCAGCTGCCGCCTGGCCTGCGACCCGCACTGGGAGGCCGCGATTTTCGCCTCCCATGGCCATAATCCCTGGACCGCGCTGAGACAGCTTGCCTGTCCGGTCTCGGTCATTCGATCGGTGCGCCCTGGTTCAACCGTCTACCCGGTCTGGCGTATTCGCAGACACGGGATAAGCGTGGACGAGACCCAGGCCGGTCATCTCGCACCGATGGAACAGCCCGACGAGATGGCCCGCTGGGTGTTCGATCAGAGCGGCGAACGCACCTGACGCCTGGCGCGTAAATAGGGTCGCAAGACCCGGTAGCCGAGCAGCACAGCCAGCACGCCACCATAAACCCATGGTTCAAGCTGATTGCCCTTGGCGAGGATGCCGTAATGCAGCACGGCGAGAATGGCCAAGGGATAGGCGAGCCAGTGCAGGCGTTGCCAATTGCGTGCACCGAGCCGGCGGATCATGCTGTTGAATGAGGTGAGGGCGAGGGGGATCAGCGCCAGAAAAGCGATCATGCCGAGCGTGATATAGACCCGTTCGATCACATCCTCCCACAGGCCGGCCAGGGCGCCACTGACACTCATTCCAGCGGCAATCAGCAAGTCCAGGCCGAGATAGGCCAGCACGTGCAACAGCGCATACCAGAAAGCCGCCAGCCCGATCCGCCGCCGGATTTTCAATAATCCGGACCAGGGCGTCAGTTCGCGGATGGGCGATATGGCAAGGGACAGGAGCAGGATCTGCAGGGCCGTATCGCCGAGAAAGCGATGCGTTGTCTCGATCGGGTTGAAGCCGAGCGTGTGCGCGTCGCCGCTGAGCAGCAGCCACCATTGCCAGGACAGCCAGGCTGCCGGAGCGAGAAGGAGCCAGAAGCTGATCGGCTTGAGCCAGTGGCGATTAAAGGCGCGACCGGCATTGGCAAGGGACGACATTAATGGTTCACCAGAAGATCCATTCCGGCATAGAGGCTGGCGACCTGGGCCTCGTAGCCATTGAACATTTCAGTCTCGCGCCGGGCGAAGACATTACCGCCAATCACGCGCTCAGAGCGCTGGCTCCAGCGCGGATGGGCGCGGTTCGGATTCACATTGGAATAAAACCCGTATTCATGCGGCGCGGACTCATTCCACGATGTTGCCGGCTGATCGGCAACGAAACGTATTTTCCGAATAGATTTGATAGACTTGTAGCCGTATTTCCAGGGCACAACGAGACGGATGGGCGCACCGTTCTGATTGGGCAGGACCTCGCCATAAAGACCCACGGCAAGGAAGGCGAGCTCATTCATTGCCTCGTCCATGCGCAGGCCTTCGACATAGGGCCAGTCGAGGACGCGAAACCGCGTTCCGCGCATTTCATCGCGATTGAGATAGGTCTCGAACTGGACATAGCGCGCCTCCGATCGCGGCTGGAATTGCTCGATCACCGCGCTCAAGGGAATGCCGATCCAGGGAATGACCATGGACCAGGCTTCAACACAGCGCAGCCGGTAGATCCGCTCTTCAAGACGCTCGAAATCAACAATATCTTCAAGCGAGAATATGCCGGTCCGCTCCGCCAGCCCCGAAATCTCAATCTCCCAGGGGGCGGTCGTCATGGCGTGGGCATAGCGCGCAGGGTCCGCCTTGCCGACACCGAATTCATAGAAATTATTGTAGCCGGTGACCGCATCAAAAGGCGTGGCGGGATCCGCCACGCTGTAGTCCGTGGTCCTGAAATCCAGCGGCACACCATCACCCGGTCGCGTCTCCCCACTGGCGGCCTGAGCATTGGCGGCCTGAGCATTGGCGGTCTCACCATTGCCGCACCCGGCCAGGGTCGTAAGCGCTGCTGCGCCGCCCATCGCCATGATTTTTCGACGGTTGAGGAAAAGCGGTTGCGGTGTGACAAGCTCGCTATCGGCCTGCCAGGGCGCGCTCGGTCTGCGGATCATGCTATACTCCGTTCGGCTGTCCGGTGATGGAGATAGTGCATATTTCGCAACTGTCTTGCGAACCACGCCTTCGTGATGCATTTGTGTAAGTTGCAGTAAGCAACGTGTTGGCGGGGGTAGAATTGGTGGACGAGGCGAATTGGGACACCAAGGTCCGGGTCAATCAGGAATTGGCCATTCAGACCATTAGCGGTCCAACGACGGGTGAATTATTGCGCTCGGCGACAGCGGATCTGGCATCCGTGTGCGAGACCTATCGCATCTCCCGCATCATCATGAATGTCCGCGAGAGCGACGCGATTTTTACGCCGCCAGAATTTATCGCGATGTTTGAAGGGTTTATGAAGGCCTTCCCGGGCGTAAAACGCGTCGCCTATGTGCTCGATCCCGACAGCCATGATCTCGAGCAGATGCTGCTGGAAACCATGGCCTGGAATTTCGGCGTAGAGATCATGTTCGTGGCGGAGCTGCAAGCGGCCGAGGCCTGGATACTCGGGACAAGGCCGGGATAGACGCCCTTACTCGGCCTTGCGGAAGCGCAATGTCATGCGGTCGGATTCGCCGATCGCCATCGTCTCCGGATTATCCGTCGTCGTCGGCGGCAGGCGCCAGACAAAGGCATCGGCCGGATCATTCGGATTGGCATTGATTTCGCTGCTCGCATCGAGCACGAAGCCGGCGCGCTCAAAGGCGGCAATGACATCGCTCTGCCGAAGATAGCCATTATCACCGGTCACGAAACCATCCTCGGCGTCCTCGGGAGCGCGGTGCTGGACAACACCGACAATGCCGCCCGCGGCCAGGGCGTCATGGATTTCCAGCAGAGCGGTATCAATCATCGGCTCTTCAAACCGGAAGAGATGGTGCAGGGCGCGAATAATGATCACGGCATCGATCTGACCGTCTTCGGTCGCCGGAATATCATCAATGGTATAGCCGAGTATCGGCTGGGCACTCTCCACCCCCTCAATGCTCAAATAGCGGTGCATCTGAGTGATATCAGCACCAAAACGCTCATAATTCTCCTCGCTCCACTCCCCGAAGAGCTGGGACCAGAGACTGTCAGGATAGGTAATGCCAATGAGACGCCCTTGCTGCGCGGTGTAAGGCGTGAGGATCTGGCTATACCAGCCGCCATTGCCCGGCAGGACTTCGGCGATTGTCATATCGGGCTGAATATCAAAAAAGGTGAGGGTCTCTGCAGGGTGCCGCCACTCATCGCGGGCGCGCCGCGCATCGCGCCGTTCATGGTCAAGCACCTCCTCAAGGAGGCTCGCCGCATCAGGCTCGGCAGCCGCTATGGCCTCATTGGTCGCTTCGGGCATCTCGGCCTGTGCCGATGTGTCCGCTGCAAGCGTGTCACCGGCTTCGCCTGCCATCGTCGTGTCGTCAGCGGAGCATGCCGCCAAAAGCAGCGCCATAGCGCTGACAGATCCAAGAAATTTCATCCAAGCCTCCCGAAACAGCTGGCCAGTCTAGGTGCGGGAAGCTGGATGTGCCAGCCCGAATTCAAATCGCTGGAGATTGCGGCGTGCGAGACAGCGAGGGCGGCGATACGCGCCCGGGCATGTGGCGGAGGGGGAGGGATTCGAACCCCCGGAACCTCTCGGCTCAACGGTTTTCAAGACCGCCGCAATCGACCACTCTGCCACCCCTCCGTCATCTTCTGGCATAGCGCTGAAATGCGGGGTGAGGCAAGCCATGCAACGCAGGTGCGACTGTTCTGGGCGGATCAGCAGACAAGAAAAAGGCCGGATCCGAGGATCCGGCCTTTCGCCTTGATCGTGTCGATCGCTTAG
>JBELMP010000006.1:24673-26724 GCA_042095695.1 Maricaulis sp.
AATTCCATGTCCAGTCCGAGGAAGAACATGCGACCGCGCGGGCCAACCGGCCAACCGGAACCGGTCGGGAAGGGCTCGCTGTCTTCGACATTATTGATACCGCCATACAGACGAACCGTGTCGGAGAAGTCGTAGCTGCCATAGATATTGTGAGTATAGGTCTCACCGGCCCAGGCATCGCCACCGAAGATCGTCTCATAGGTTTCGATCTCGGCGCCAGCAAGGAGCTGATCGCTCATATACTGGGTCTGCCAGCCCAGACGCCAGGCGTCACGGGACCAGGTCACATCAATGGTACCGGAAAGTTCCGGACGCTGGCTTTCCTCAAGCTCCGGATCGGCCTGGGTCAGGTCGCTCGGATTGGTGAAGAAGTCCAGCTTCTCCTGCTTGGAGCCAACCAGGCGAATGCCGAAGTCATTGCCCCAGACATCGAAGTCATAAGTCGCTGCAAAGTCGTAGCCGGAAGCTTCGATTGCCGCGAAGTTGATCGGGCTTTGACGCAGGAAGTTGAAGCCGAGGAACTGAGCCGAACTTGCATCGCGGTTACGGGTGAACGCACCGCAGAAATTGTTCGGGAATGTCGTGCTGTCATAGCAGTTATCGACAATGTCCTGGGCCGAGACAGATGCGATGGCATCGGTGATCTCAACATCCCAATAGTCAACCGTCAGCGAGAAGCCTTCCAGGAAGCTCGGCTGGTAGACGAAACCATAGGTAATGGTGTCTGCCGTTTCTTCCTGAAGCGTCGGGTTACCGCCGGATTCACCCGGGAAGCGGGCGGAAAGCGGGTCGGTGAAGTTCGCCGGCAGGCCATCAGCCTGACAGTTCTCTGCACGCAGAGCCGGGTCCGGCGCATTCGGGATCTCGTTCACGTCACACGGATCGATCGGACGGAAGAAGGCCGCGCTGACCGGGCCGAACAACTCGTTGATGTTCGGAGCACGGATCGCCTGGGAAACCGTCGCACGGATGGAGAGATCGGAATACGGCGTCCAGAGGCCGGCGACATTCCAGGTCTCGGCTCCACCGATGGTGGAGTAATCCGCGTAGCGATAAGCGGCATCAAGACGGAGTTCTTCAGCGAATGGCTGGTCAGCCAGAAGCGGTACGGAGAATTCCGCGAAGACGTCCGTCACATCGTAATCACCAGAGGAGTTGGAGAAGAGCGATGTGGCGTTGAAGCCCAGCGACTGGTTACCGGAAACGTCACCGACAAAGGTGCCAGCAGGGAAGGTCGAGGTCGGCGGCAGGATACCCAGATCGATATCATTCCGCACGTTTTCGCTTTCTTCCTTGCGGTATTCAGCACCGAAGACGAATTGGATCGGGCCGGCCGGCAGGTTGAAGAATTCAGACGTATCGCCATTCATGAAGGCCGAGAAGACGGTTTGCTCGAGGGTCAGCTCATCAGTGACCGAAGTCGTGATGAAGTTGATCGCCTCATCGCTGATCGCACCCGGACCGCCCCAGATATTGGCCGGCTTACATTCGCCAGAGCCCGGGGTGAAGGTGTAGATGCCCGCATCGAAATCCGGAATTCCGAAAATCGTGGTCGGCGGCGTGGAGGTCGGGTCGACTTCCGAGCGGCAGACCGGATTGCCGGTGACCGGATCGCTAACCACGTCAATGGCCGCGAAGAAGCGGTCGAGGATGACGTAGTTATTATTGGTGAAGCGGCGGTTGAACTGGCCATAGTTGAACGAGGCTTCCCAGGTCCAGCCATTGTCGAATTCACCGCTGAAACCACCGACGAAGCGGAAGGTCTCACGAACGGTCTGGTCGATATTATCGCCCAGATCGGTCGGGTCACGCGTGATGAAGAGGCCACCGGCATTATTCGCCACACCCTGAAGCTCGGTCGGGATGTACGGGTTTTCCGGTGCACCATAAAGCAGGTCATAGAAGGTGTTCAGCGGGCCACCATAGGTGCTGGTCGCCGTGGTTAACTTGACTTCCATGAAACCGCGCAGCTGCGAGGTGAAGTCATAGGTCGTGTTGAAGTTCAGCGAGACCTGATCGGTATCCGGGATCAGGAAGTCCTCGTCGAAATT
>JBELMP010000006.1:26824-35352 GCA_042095695.1 Maricaulis sp.
AATTCAGCGGTATAGGCCGCGGTGAAATCAGCCGCGGACGGAATGGTGAAGCCGTAATGATAGCGGCCCGTGGTCGCATAATCATAAAACGCAGCAAAGTTCGGCGTGCTCGCCGCATCGATATCGCCATTCTGGAAGCGACGATCCGGATTCGGCAGGCTGCGCGACAGGCCGTTATTGGCAGACCATTCGCGATCACCGAAGCGCAGGTCACTATCATTGGTGTAGTCGATCGACGCTACGAAATTACCGCGGTCATTATCGAAGTTACGGCCCATAATGCCCTGGACGACGATATAGGACGCATCGCCTTCGCCAGAGACACCCGTGCGGATATTGAGGTTATTGCCCTCATAATCATCGCGCAGGATGAAGTTGACCACACCGGTCACCGCGTCGGCACCGTAGAGCGCGGAAGCACCACCGGTCAGAACCTCGACGCGCTCAACAAGCTGGGCAGGGATGGAACCGATATCGACGGCCTGCGAGCCCTCAAAGCCGGCAACGTGACGGCGGCCATTGACGAGGGTCAGTGTCCGGTCACCACCCATACCGCGCAGGTTGAGGGAGTTGGCACCGGTCGAACCGTCGCCATTTGCATTGACGGTACTGGAGGCGACGAGGGCCGGAACGTCATTGACGACATCGGCAAGATTGATCTCACCAGAATTCTCCAGCTCCTGCTCACCGAGCGACTGCACCGGAATCGGCATGACGAGGTTGGGGTCACGCGCGATGCGCGAACCGGTGATGACAATGGTCTCTGTCGACTCATCATCCTGGGCAAAAGCGGCCGGTGTCACGACGGCACCAGACAAGATCAGTGCTGCTGCACTGGCCGAAAACAAAAGATTATTACGCATAGCATCCCTCCAGCTACGTTTATGACAAAATTATTATTTGCGCCGTTGCGGATGGGAACCCCCTAAGTGAAATTAACTTAATGTGTGACCTGCAGGTCTCAGTGTTAGAAAATGTGCTTCGTCAACGGGCAGCAATCGCCTGTCTGCGCAGCAGATCTGCGCATTGTTTCAGGGGGCGCAATAACCGGGGGTTTACTCTCTTATGCTTTCCTAGCCGCGGAATTGCCCATGGGTGCCTCTTGACTACAAAATCACTCCTTCTGATGTTCGCTGTTTTCGCGGTCTCGGCCTGTTCGTCCGGCCCGGATCGGCTGCGGAGTTTCGAGGCTCATACCGCATCGCCCGCCAGCGCGGCCCCATCGCGAAACGCGGTGGCTGTGGCGGCCGAAACGACCTCGACGCGCGGCCTGATTGCCAATTCGTCCGCGCATCAGAAGGTGGGGCGTCCCTATACGGTCGCAGGCCAGACATTCGTGCCGCAGCGCAATGACCGCTACGACGAAATTGGCATCGGCTCCTGGTATGGTCCAAATTTTCACGGTCGCCCGACCGCCAATGGCGAAGTGTTCAACCAGTGGGATATGACCGCAGCGCATACCACACTGCCGATCCCGTCCATTGTCGAGGTTACCAATCTGGAGAATGGCCGGCAGATCATTGTCCGGTTGAATGATCGCGGCCCCTTTGTTGACGACCGGATTATCGACCTCTCCCGCGCCGCTGCCGAGGCGCTGGATTATCATGCCACAGGCCTGGCGCGTGTTCGGGTCCGTTATCTTGGTCCCGCCCATGCCTCCGATGATGCGCCGGATCACACCTATCAAATGGTCGATGCGTCCAATCTTCCGCCCGTGGCCGCACCAGCCCAGACAGGCCAGGCCACACCGATTTCTGGCCCGGTAACACTGCAGGTCGGGGCCTTTGGCGAGCGCCGCAATGCGGAACGGCTTGCCTCAAGGCTCGATCAGGACGGTGAGGCCTGGGTTGAGGCAGGGCGGGTCAATGGGCGCCGTATCTATCGTGTCTTTTACGGGCGCTGGCGCGATTATCAGGCCGCGCAGGCTGCACGCTCAAGCCTTGCAAGCCATGGTGTCTATGATGCCCGGATCATCGGCATAAACTGATCTGAACCGCATTTTTCCAGCGGCTGACGCTGGACCTTACTGTCGTGCCGCGCTTCAATATGATGGATCAAATCTCTTTGATTCCGACCCAGGAGCGTCCCCGTGCGTGCGTTACTCGCCTCATTCCTGCTTATCACAGCCGGTGCCGGAGCCCAGGACAGCTATCAGACCGACGCCACTCATGCCGTTATCATGGATTTTGAGACCGGATCGGTCCTGTTCAGCCAGAACGGGGAAGTCCCCATGCCGCCGGCTTCCATGAGCAAGCTGATGACGGTGCTCATGACCCTCGAGGCCCTGCGAGATGGCCGGCTGTCACTGAGGGATGAATTGCCGGTGTCCGAGAATGCCTGGCGACGCGGCGGCGCCGCGTCCGGCTCATCGACCATGTTCCTGGAGGTCAACAGCCGGGCCACGGTCGAGGACCTGCTGCGCGGCATTATCATTCAGTCCGGCAATGACGCCTGTATCGTGATTGCCGAAGCGCTCGGCGGCAGCGAGGCGGCCTTTGCGGACATGATGACCGACCGGGCGCGCGAGCTGGGTCTTGAGACTGCGAGTTTCGCCAATTCCACTGGCTGGCCGGATCCCGACCATCGTATCAGCGCTGAAGATCTCGCCAGCCTCGCGCGGCTCATCATCCTGGAGCATCCAGAGCTCTATGAGCTCTATGCGGAGCGGGAATACACCTATAACGGCATCCGCCAGTTCAACCGCAATCCGCTGCTGGGCGTGTTCGATGGTGCGGACGGGCTGAAAACGGGTCACACCGAGGAAAGCGGTTATGGGCTGGTCGGCACGGCTGAGCGCGATGGCGTGCGCCGGATCATTGTGTTCAATGGGATGGATTCAAGTTCCGCCCGGGCCAATGAAGCCGAGCGCATGATGCGATCCGCGCTCTCTGATTACGCGGTTTATGAGCTGATTTCCGCAGGTGATGCTGTCGGCCATAATGCCGAGGTTTTCATGGGGGAGGTGGACCAGGTCGGTCTGGTTCTCGCCGAGACTGTTGAGATCGGCATGCATCGTCGCGCGCGTCGCAATGCCAGTTTCGAGATCGTCTATGAGGGCCCGCTGATCGCTCCGATCGCAGCCGGTAGTGAGGTGGCCGAACTGGTCGTCACCATTCCGGGGCAGGCGCCCGTCTCCTATCCCTTGCTGGCGGCCGAGACGGTCGAGCGCAAGGGGCTGATGGGGCGGATTGGCGCCGCGCTTGCGCACATGATCCGGGGCGGCTGACATGCGCGGGCGCTTCATATCGCTGGAAGGCGGCGAGGGTGCGGGCAAGACCACCCTCATTGAAAGCCTGAAAGCCCACCTGCTGTCGCAGGGGCGCGATGTTGTGGTCACCCGCGAGCCTGGCGGCACGCCGGGCGCCGAGGATTTGCGCACACTCTTATTGACCGGCGCTACCGATCGCTGGACGGCGATGACGGAAGTCCTGTTGATGTATGCCGCACGCGTCGATCATGTGCAGCGGCTTATCGAGCCTGCACTTGAGCGCGGGGCCTGGGTCCTGTCCGATCGTTTTGCCGACTCAACCATTGCCTATCAGGGCACGGGCGGAGGCATAGCGCTCGATGCCATCCGGGCCATCCACAAGACCGCGCTGGGCGATTTCGCGCCCGATCTGACCCTGATCCTTGATCTCGACCCGCTGGTCGGTTTGCGGCGAACGGTCGAACGCGGTGAGGACCCGACCCGTTTCGAATTGCTCGATACAGAGTTCCATGAACGTCTGCGGCAGGCATTTCTGGATATTGCACGGGCCGAGCCGGAGCGCTGTGCCGTGATTGATGCCGGCTATGCACCCGACCTGGTCTTTGAGGCCGCGCTCAAGGAGTTTGCGACCCGGCTTGAGGTCGCCGCTTGAATCAGGATCCGGATATCGGCTCCGATCAGCAGGCCGGCTGCCCCGCGCCACGAGCTCGCTATGATCTCATTGGTCATGAAACCGCAGAACTATCCTTCGCCAAGGCCTGGGATGCCGGTCGTCTTCATCATGCCTGGCTGATTACGGGGCCGCGCGGCATTGGCAAGGCCAGCCTGGCATGGCGGGCCATACGGCGGGTTCTGGGAGCCCATCCCATGTCAGGCGGCGGCCCTCTGGCCTCCGACCCGAATGATCCGGTCTGCCGCACGCTGGAGGCTGATGCCAATCCGGACATGCTGGTGATCCGGCGTCCCTGGGATGACAAGCGCAAGCGATGGCGTGCGGAAATCACCATCGACGAAGCGCGAAAAGCCTCGGCCTTCTTCGAGAAGAGCGCGGGGGCAGGCGGATGGCGCGCCTGTCTCGTCGACTCGGCTGATGACATGAATAACAATTCAGCCAATGCCTTACTGAAAACTCTTGAAGAACCACCTCACCGAGGTGTCCTGTTTTTGATCTCTCATTCTCCCGGTCGCTTGCCAGCGACAATCCGGTCGCGCTGCCGCCGGTTGAGCCTGGCGCCTCCAAATGTCGAGCAGAGTGCGGCCTGGCTCGTCAAGGAGGCTGGCCTGGACGATAGCGCTCAGGCGCACCAAGCCCTGGACGCGGCCCTCAATTCACCCGGCCGGGCTCTGGAATTGCTTGGGAATGGGGGGCTGGACATTCATGCCCGCGTTGCGAGCCTGGTCGAGCAGGGGGCAAGCCTCAGCGATGGCGATGCGAGGCGACTGGCAGACAACATCACAGCGCGCGGTCAGGACGGCCTGCAGCCAGCCTTTTACGAGGCCCTGAAGCACGGTCTTGAGCGGCAAGCGATCCAAGCCGCACGCGAGAACCGCGATGCCGAGCCCTGGCTCAATGCCTGGCGCTCACTCGCCCGGCTTGTACGCGATGCGGATGCGCTCTATCTCGATCCCAGACAGGCAGCGCTGGCTGCGCTCTCCCTGTCCCGCACGGCCGCAAAGCAAGCGCAATTGTGAGTCTCACACCAAGGACGGGTACCGCCTGACATGCTCGTAGACAGCCACGTAAACCTGCATGGCGAACAATTCGCCGAGGATCTTGATGATGTCATCGCCCGGGCGCGCGAGGCAGGCGTCGCGCGCATGCTCACGATCTGCTGCCAGCTTACCGATTTCGAGGCGGTTTCAGCCATCGCGGAAAGCCATGACGATATCTGGTGCACGATTGGCGCACACCCGCACCATGCCAAGGACCGTCCGGATATAACACCCGAAGAGCTTGTCGAGATCGCGCAACACCCAAAGGTCATCGGCATTGGCGAAACCGGTCTGGATTTCCATTATGGCTACAGTCCGAAGGCGGATCAGCTATCCAGCCTGAAAGCCCATATCGAGGCGGCTCGCAGGACAGATCTTCCGCTGGTGCTGCATACGCGTGAGGCAGATGACGCGATGGCGGACTTGCTGGAAGAGGAGATGGGGAAGGGGGCGTTTCGACCGCTCATGCATTGTTATACAAGCGGCGCCGCCCTGGCCCGACGCGCCGCACGCCTTGGCGCTTTTTTTGCGGCCTCCGGGATCATCACCTTCAAGAAGGCAGATGATGTACGAGAGGTTTTTCGAACCGAAGTGCCTGATGATCGCGTCATTATCGAAACGGATTGTCCCTATCTGGCGCCAGTGCCGCATCGTGGCAAACGGTGCGAGCCGGCATTCCTGCCTGCTGTGGCGGCCGGGCTTGGCGCCGTTAAAGGGTGGAACGAGGCGGAAACCGCAGAACGCACCAGCGACGCCTTCTTCCGCCTGTTTGACCGGGCGGAGCGACCATGAGCCGCGTTACGCGCCTGACATTGCTGGGAACCGGCTCCTCCGGCGGGGTGCCTCGCGCGAATGGTGACTGGGGCGCCTGCGACCCTGCAAACCCGAAAAACAGGCGTCGACGCTGTTCCGGGCTTCTGGAGGGCGCTGCAAGCCTGGAGGCGCTGCAAGCCGGGAAGGATGTAACCCGCATTGTCATCGATACATCACCGGATTTTCGCGAGCAGATGCTCTCGGCCGGCGTTCCCCGGCTGGACGGTGTCGTTATGACCCATGATCATGCGGATCAAACCCATGGCCTTGATGATCTGAGGGCGTTCGCACTGCTGCAGCGCCAGCGAATCCCGGTCTGGATGGACAGCGCAACGCGCAAGACGCTGTTCGAGCGCTTTTCATACGCTTTCACATCATCACCAGGGTCAATATATCCCGCCATCCTGGATGCCAAGGATATGCCCGAGCCAGGACAGCCCGTTTCGATCGACGGGCCGGGAGGTGCGGTCTCTATTACGCCATTCCGCCAGGATCATGGCCGCATCCATGCCCTGGGGTTTCTCTGCGACGGGCTGGCTTATTCGGCGGACATTAATGGCCTGCCAGATGAGAGCGCGGAGCTCTTGAAGAATGTCCAGTGCTGGGCCGTCGATGCGTTGCGGCATGAACCACATCCGACCCATTTCACCGTGGACGAGGCCCTTGTGGCACTGAAGCGGGTCAATGCGAGGAGCGGTATTCTCACCAATATGCACATCACGCTGGACTATGACGCAATGGCCGACGCGCTTCCTGATCATGTCAAGGCGGGGTTTGACGGCGCCCAGGCTCTGATCATTGATGGGCAGCTGGAATTCGCCATCTAACATTTCTCATAATATAGATTATGCGTTTTATTGATGTGGCGGTATGGCGCAACAGACAAATCACGCTATCCCCCTAGTACGAGCTTTAGGAGCGCCCCATGCCCGCAGAGTCCGAGATCGACCGGCTATTGGCCATTATGGCGCGCCTGCGCAATCCTGATGGTGGCTGCCCCTGGGATCTGGAACAGGATTTCAAGTCAATCGCCCCCTATACGATTGAAGAAGCCTATGAAGTTGCAGACGCAATCGATCGTGAGGATCATCGCGACCTGCAGGACGAGCTCGGTGACCTTCTCTTCCAGGTCGTGTTCCACGCGCAAATGGCGTCTGAAGCCGGCCTGTTCGATTTCGATGATGTTTGCCAGTCGATCAATGACAAGATGATACGCCGTCACCCGCATGTCTTTGCGGATGCAGCGGAGCGCGACAGCGATGCCCAGACCGAGGCCTGGGAAGACCAGAAAGCGCGCGAACGCTCCGAAAAGCAAAAGGATAACAGTGTTCTGGACGACCTGCCCGTCGCCCTGCCCGCGCTCAAGCGCGCCCAGAAGCTTCAGAAGCGTGCCGCTCGGGTCGGTTTTGACTGGCCCACGCCCGCCCGCGTCTTTGACAAGATCGACGAAGAGCTGGCTGAGGTCAAAGAGGCCATGGCCGAGAATGACGCTGTACACATCGCCGAGGAAATTGGCGATTTATTGTTTGTTTGCACGAACCTTGGACGAAAGCTTAAAGTTGATGTTGAGGCAGCCACACGGGCCGCTAATACGAAGTTTGAGCGGCGTTTTCGCCATGTTGAAACCCGCTTGCGCGCGGATGGGCGCAGCGCTGAAACGGCGACGCTCGAGGAAATGGAAAACCTTTGGCTGGAAGCCAAGTCTCTTGAAAAAGAAAGCGCGGCGGCACTGCCAGCGGAATAGGCCGAGCTAGCTAAACGGGTCATCCTCGGGCAATGGCGCGGCCAGATGCGGGAATTGCGCTCTGAAACGCCCCGAATCCACCATGGACAGGCGTACTTCAGCGCGCGTATGGCCGGTTTCAGGGTCGAAGGCCTCGCTCAGAAACTCACCATGCTCATGCAGCCAGGCCATCGCCTTTCCGTCCTGTGGTGGCAGGTTGAGCTGAAGAATGTCCCCGCGCGCCGCCAGCTGGGCTTCGATCGCCTCTTCCAACGGGTCCAGATTCAGGCCCGAGCGCGCTGATACCGGGAGTTTGGCAATGCGTTCCTGCTTGCGGTTCGCCAGCATGCATTCCAGCTCGATATCTTCGAAAGCCTCATCATCGAGCGCGTCGACCTTGTTCCAGGCCTCGATCATCAGCTGATGATGCTCCGGCCCCGCTTCAATCGCCTTGAGCACATGCATCACATCACCGATCCGGCCGGCATGATCGGGATCACTGGCATCGATCACATGGACCAGAAGATCAGCCTGCTGCACTTCTTCCAGCGTCGCCCGGAAGGCCGCGATCAACTCAGTGGGAAGATCGGTGATAAATCCCACCGTATCCGACAGCAATATCTGCGTCCCCTTGGGGAGTTTGACAGCGCGAACCGTGGGATCGAGAGTCGCAAACGGCATATCTCTCGCGAGTACGTCCGCACCTGTCAGCGTATTGAAAAGCGTTGATTTTCCCGCATTGGTATACCCAACGAGAGCGACCACGGGATACGGCACGTCATGCCGCTGCTTGCGATGCAGCGCCCGGGTTCTGCGGACATCGTCGAGCTGCCGGCGAAGCTTGGCCATCTTGCCGTCGAGCAAACGCCGGTCGGTCTCAATCTGGGTTTCACCCGGACCAGCCAGAAATCCGCGCCCGCCCCTTTGGCGTTCCAGGTGGGTCCAGGTGCGCACCAGGCGAGAGCGTTCATAGGCAAGACGCGCGAGCTCAACCTGGAGCACGCCCTCCTTTGTGCGCGCGCGCTGGCCGAAAATCTCGAGGATCAGTCCGGTTCGGTCGACGACCTTGAC
>JBELMP010000006.1:35362-50204 GCA_042095695.1 Maricaulis sp.
GGCATTCTCCAGGTTTCGCTGCTGAATTGGCGTTAGCGCGGCATCAATCACCGCAACATGAACATCAGCGTCCTTAATGGTTTCGGCGACCTCGTCCAGCTTGCCTCGTCCGAAATATCGGCCCGGATCGATCTTGCGCAGATGCACGATTTCAGCACCCACCAGATCCATATCCAGGGCTTCGGCCAGTCCGCTCGCCTCTTCCAGGCGCGCGTCGGCACGGTCAAGACCGTTACGGTCGACCGGATGCAGGATTAGGGCGCGCGTTACCGGCGCTTCGCGTTCGATCAATCGGCGAGGCTTTCGGGCATGTTGTCCGCTTCTTCCTGCTCTTTTTCCTGGTCGAAGAGCTGGACGGGTTGGGCCGGCATAATGGTCGAGATCGCATGCTTGTAGACAAGCTGCGAAAGACCATCGCGGCGAAGCAGGACACAGAAATTATCAAACCAGGTGACAACACCCTGAAGTTTCACACCATTCACCAGAAAGATTGTGAGCGGTGTCTTCGTCTTGCGGACTGAATTGAGAAAAACGTCCTGCAGGTTTTGTTTTTTATCGTGAGACATATTAGCTCCGCATGTGTCGCTCTTGAAAAAGCGATTCGTTCTTAAACCTATACAGGGCTTAGGCTTCACCGCAACCGGTGAATCGATCAAAGCCCTGATTCATCGGCCTTCTGCCGCTTTTGATAGGCCTGGCGCAGCGATTGTGCCACAGATCCGACCGCACCATTGGCGATCGGCTTGCCGTCAATCTGGGTAATCGCGGTCACGAAACTGCTCGCCGATGTCATGAAGGCCTCGCGCGCGCTCAGTGCCTCCTCCAGCGTAAAGGGACGCTCCTCGACCGCATAGCCTAATGAGGCTGCGATATCGGATACGGTCGCGCGGGTAATCCCATGCAGGATGGCAGTATCGAGCTGGCGGGTGACCAGGCGCCCATCGGGCGCGACGATCCAGGCATTGCTTGAGCTGCCTTCGGTGACATGCCCTGCCTCATCAATGAGCCAGGCCTCAGCGGCCCCCGCCTCCTTGGCCGCCTGTTTGGCAAGCACATTGGGCAGGAGATTGACGGTTTTGATGTCACATCGCCCCCATCGCATGTCGGGATGGGTGATGACGCTGACGCCCGCCTGCGCCCGCGCCTCGACCCTGGCCGGTGCGACCCGTTTGGCCGTCAGCACGACGCTGGGCATGGGAGGCTGGTCCGGGAAGGCATGATCTCGTCTCGCTTGTCCGCGCGATACCTGCAGATAAATCAGCCCGTCGCGCACCCGGTTGCGGCGTAACATCTCACGGATCACCAGCGTCAAGGCCCGCCGGCCGATCGGCGGTTCGATGCGCAATTCCGCCAAGGACCGCTCAAGCCGGTTCAAATGCCCCTCCTCGTCCAGCAATTGCCCGTTTCGGACCGACCAGACTTCATAGACTGCGTCGCCGAATTGGAAGCCGCGATCCTCGACATGAATGCTGGCGAGGCTGTGCGGCAGATAGTGTCCATTGACATAGGCGATGCGCGACATGTCGGCTTATCTCCGGATAAACAACGCCCAGAAGGCGGTTAGAGCAGCGATGACCTCCAGACGCCCCAGAATCATGACGGGAATAAGGAGAGTGCGCGCGGTATTGCTCAGATCATTCCAGCTTTGATCCGGCGCCGCCGCATTGAAAATCGGGCCGGCATTGGCGAGTGCCGCGGCGGTGCTGGCAAAGGCCTGCGTAAAGGGTGTTCCGGCTGCGGCCGTGGCGACCGCACCCACGCCGATCACCGCAACGAAGGCCAGGACATAGGCCCAGACAGCGATGAGGACGCGATCCCTGGTCTTGCGCCCGCGAAACTCGACCGGGACGATGCTGGACGGATCCGCCAGAACGGAAAGCTCTGCGCCCATGCGTTTCCATAAAAGCAGGATACGTGAAATCTTCACACCGCCCGAGGTGGACGCTGCCGCGCCGCCGATCAGCGCCGCGAAAAGGGCCGCCAGCGGTGCCGCAGAAACAGCTCCCGTCACGCTGTAACCCGCCGTCGTGACGGCGAAAACCGCATCGGCAATATGGCGTTGAAGCGGTTCCGGTTCGGAGAGATAGAATAACAGTGCCAGGCCCGCGATCATCACGCCCAGTCCGGCCAGGTCCGGATCGCGCAGGGCGCTCCGATCGCGCATGGCGTTCCAGAACATGGAAATACTCAGCGCGCCCATTAGACATCCTGTTGTCAGTACAACTAGGCCGAACCCGCCCAGCGCTTCGCCGACCCCGCCCGAATGTGGCGCATAGCCCCCGGTGGAAATCGCGCCCATCGCATAGAGGAGCGCGCTCAGCCCGTCCTGCCCGTCAAAGAGGAAGCCAATCAACAAGATGCCGGTGATCAGACTGTACACCAGCGCGATCCGCGCCGAGGCCAGGCGTAGATGAGAGAACACATTGTCTGGGCGAATGGTCAAAAGGGCGGATCTACGAATAGCCGGCAGATCGCGATCCAGCGCCGCAAACACGGCTGTCGCGAGGATCAGCGTTGCATACCCACCCAGCCAGGACAGAAGGCCGCGCCACAGCAGCAAGGTCGCCGGGAGGTCTTCCGGCGGCAAGAGGATCGCGCCGGTCGTTGTAACGGCAGAATAGGCCTCGAAAATCGCGTCCGCGCCGTCGAAATATCCCGACAGGTAAAATGGTAGCGCAGCGACGAGCGGCGTCGTGATCCAGGCCGCGAATGCCAGCAAGACCGCTTCGATGGCCGTTGCGCGAACTTTCATTCCCCGCGTAGCGGCAAGGATCAAAAAGCCTGGAATACCCGCCCCGGCAGCTGCGGACATGAAGAGTGGAGCCAGATAGCCCTCCGACAGCGCGATGGACGCAAGGCCGAGCAGGAAGGCAAAGCCGGCAAATATGCTCCAAAGCCCCGCCAGTGGGCGCAGAAGCGCGGACAAACCCATCTAGAAATATTCCAGGCTGACGCGGAACAAGTGTTCGACCTTGCCGATATCCGCCGCATTGCAGAAGAGCAGCACGCGGTCATTTTCACGCACGCGCTCTTCATCGCCCGACAACATGACACGATCGCCCCGAACAACGGCGCCAAGCGCAACGCCATCCGGCAGGCCAAGATCATTAATCGGGCGTCCGACCAGCGGGGAGGTCGACAGTGCTACCCCTTCCAGTGCTTCGGCCTGACCGCCACCCAGGGACTGCAGGCCGGTAATCCGGCCGCGCCGAATATGCTGGAGAATAGTCGACACGGTTGCGGCTCTCGGATCGATCAGGACATCAATGCCCAGGGCTTCGCGCAATTCCTCAAAGGCCTTCTCATTGATCAGGCTGAGGGCGCGCTTGGCCCCTTCCCGCTTGGCCATAACCGCGGAGAGCATGTTGACCTTGTCATCATTGGTCACACAGACCACCAGCTCGGCATCCGCGGCACCGGCCTCGTTCATGATCCTTGTATTCAGCCCGTCACCATGCAGGACGACAGTCTTCTTGAGCCGTTCGGCCGCAGCCTCCGCCTTTTTCTTATCGGCTTCGACCAGCCGGACCTTGACACCGCCGGCACGCTCGAGCGCCCGTGCGACATAGACGCCGATATTGCCCGCGCCGACGATAACTACGCGCCGAATGGCATCGGCATCGCGGCCGAAAATGTCGAGCACGCGTCGGGCATGATCGCTTTCAGTTACCAGATAGATATCGTCACCAGGCAGGAGCGGGTCACGATTATTGGGAATGAAGAGGGTTTGCTCGCGGTGAATTCCGACCACGGACATTCGCAGATCGGGGAAGAGCTCCATCAACTGATCCGTCGAGGAGCCGGCCGCCGGTGAACTCTCATCCAGTCGCAGGCCCAGCAATTGTACGCGACCACCGGAGAAGACGGCCGTGTTAAAGGCACCGGGCGTCTCCACCCGCTGGAGAATGGCTCGACCCACCTCCAATTCCGGCGAAATGATCACATTGATCGGCAAGTTATCGGTGTTGAACAGATCTCCCCAGGCCGGGTCTAGATAATTCTGCGCCCGAACCCTCGCGATCCGCATCGGTGTATCGAACAAGGAATGCGCGACCTGGCAGGCGATCATATTGGTTTCGTCCGAATGCGTGACCGCAACGATCAGATCCGCTTCCTTGGCCCCGGCCCGTTCCAGTACATCTGGATGCGAGCCGTGACCGACGATCCCGCGCACATCCAGATCCGTAACGACCTTGTCGACCAATTCCTGGGACCAGTCGACTACGGTGACGGCATTGCCTTCCTGGGCGAGCGCCCGGGCAATGCCATATCCAACCTGACCTGCTCCGCAAACAATCGCTCTCATCTCGCTGTTTCCTATCAGATATTACCCTGCGATGCATCACGGGTCGGGCTGCCGACACCGAGCGATTTCAGCTTCCGGTGCAAGGCGGAACGCTCCATGCCGATAAAGGCCGCAGTGCGCGAGATATTGCCTCCAAACCGGTCTATCTGGGCTTTGAGATACTCCCGTTCGAAGCTTTCCCTGGCATCACGCAGGGACAGGGCAATCATTTTTTCGGTATCAAAACCGCCATCCTGATTTTCCCGGGCGACCACTTCCGACGGCAGGGAGGCCAGCGTGATCGGCTCATCGCTCTCGCCGGTCGCCAGGATGAGCAGGCGTTCGACATTATTGCGCAGCTGGCGAACATTGCCCGGCCAGGAATGCGCCTGAAGCGCCGCCATCACGTCTTCGCCAAACTGGCGGCGTGGCAGCCCGGCTGTCGCGGTCAGCGTGTCAAGAAAATGCTCAACGAGGGACGGGATATCCTCCCGCCGCTCGGCCAGTGCGGGAACACTGATCGGTACGACAGCCAGGCGATGATAGAGATCCTCGCGGAAATCCCCGATCTTTATGGCGTCATGCAGATCCCGCGCGGAGCTTGAAATAACACGGACATCAACCTTCACATCTGCCGTGCCGCCCACCCGACGGAAGCGCTGTTCGACCAGCAGTCGCAGCAGCTTGGTCTGGGTATCGTGCGGCATATCGGCGATTTCATCGAGATAGAGCGTGCCGCCATGGGCGCGCTCGAGCAGGCCGACATGTTTGACACTGCCGTCTTCTTTTTCCCGGCCGAACAATTCTTCCTCAAAAGCGTTTGCCGACATGCCCGGTGCGCTGACGGCAACGAAATCTGCGGCCTCGCGCGGTGATTTGTCATGAATCTGGCGCGCGACCAGCTCCTTGCCTGAGCCGGATGGCCCCTTGATCATCACACGGCTATTGGTCGGGCCGACACGGTCGACAAGCTGCTTGACCTGGACGATGCCGGAGGAGCTGCCGATCAGCGTGTTCTGGGCATCCGCCCTCGCCCGCAATTGCGCATTCTCCTGGCGCAGCCGACTGGTCTCGAGCGCGCGGGTTACCGTCAACAGCAGCTTGTCACTCTTGAAGGGTTTTTCCAGGAAGTCATAAGCGCCCTTGCGGATCGCCGCCACGGCGGTCTCGATCGTGCCATGCCCCGAGATCACGATAACGGGAAGGTTTTCGTCAATCCCACGGAACTCGTCGAGCAATTCGATACCATCCAGGCGGCTCCCCTGAAGCCATACATCCAGAATCACCAGAGAGGGCTTGCGCGCCCGGATTTCGTCTAGGGCCGCATCGGCATGCGCTGCTTCGCGGGTCTCATACCCGTCATCCTCAAGCAGCCCGCCAATCAGCTCGCGGATATCCGCTTCGTCATCCACGATCAGGATGTCACGTGCCATGGATCATGCCTCCTGTGTGCGTTCGAGCACGTCTTCAGTCTCATCAGTTATCGGAAACACCAGGCGGACGGCTGCACCATGCCCATCTTCAGGCACGCCGAGTTCAAGTCGTCCACGATGGTCTTCCATTACGCGTTTGACGATCGCAAGACCGAGGCCAGTCCCCTTCTCCCGCGTCGTCATATAGGGTTCGGTCAGGCGCTCGCGATTGGCGGTGGGCCAGCCCAGCCCGTTATCGCAGACCTCGATGACCGCGAAGTCTTCTTCGGCTCGCAGATCGACCCGGATCTCTCCAGGCATCGCATTGGCCACATCGCTTTCCATCCGCGCGCTGACGCTTTCAGCAGCATTCTTGAGAATATTGGCCAGCGCCTGGCTGGACAGGCGGGCATCACACAGGGCGTGGAGCGCCTCATGACTGCGCTCGAAACGCACATCGATATCGGGGGATGCAACACGCTGGGCGAAGACTGCGGCCTGGGTCAGCTCGCCCATTTCAACAGTTTCGACCTTTGGCTGCGGCATGCGTGCGAATGAGGAAAATTCATCGACCATACGGCCGATATCGCTGACCTGCCTGACAATCGTCTCCGTGCATCGGTCGAATATCTCGGGATCGGACGTAATTTCATCGCGATATTTCCGCTTGATCCGTTCCGCCGAGAGCTGGATAGGCGTCAGCGGGTTCTTGATCTCGTGGGCGATACGACGAGCAACATCGCGCCATGCAGCATTGCGCTGGGCCGTTACCAGACGCGTCACATCATCAAATGTGACAATCAGACCCGCCTCTTCATCCATGGTTGCGCGCACCGACAGATGCCGCAATTGATCATCCAGGGCCTCAACATCGATCTGCGCCTCGGCGATAATGCCGGGTCGGCGTCTCGCCTGATGAACAATGTTCATTAATTCTTCCGAGATCTCACCAATGGGTGTTCCCAGCAAGTCATCCGTTCCCGGCGAAAGCAGTCCGACCGCCGATCGGTTGATCAGGGTGATCCGGTCGTCGCCATCAACGCCCATGACACCAGCACTGACACCGGCGAGAATGGCTTCTGTGAAGGCGCGCCGCTGCTCAGACTCCGCGTGCGATTCGATGAGTTCGCGCCGCTGGGAGCGCAATTGTCGGGTCATTCTGTTGAAGGCGCGACCAAGCGCGGCGATTTCATCATCCTCGCGCCCCATCTGTACACGGGCATCGAGATCGCCCCGGCGCACACGTTCCGCCGCGGCCACCAGCCTGGAAATCGGCGTTACGACACGGGTCGCCGATGACAGCGCCAGCCAGATCGCACCGATAATGATGAGCGCCACGACTTCTGCGTAGATGAGGAAGAAGACAATCCGGGCGCTGGCCTCGCGGGAGCGGACCGAGCGAAGCGATTCACTTGCCAGGGCGATGTCCCGCCAGAGCGTCAGGTCGAGCTCACGCGAGACATAAAGATAGGCATCCTCATACTGTGTCAGCTTGTAGAGCATGCGCATGGCATCAGCGCTGTCTTCTATCCCCGCGCGGTAGGCAAAAAGTGGACCTGTTGTACCGACCCCACCTTCATCGGCGCTGTCATAAAGGTCCTGGGTGGGCGGAATATAGACCTCATTCTCGCGAAACTCTGCTTCAGCAAGGCGCGCGCCCCGGCTGTCGACGATATAGGCCGCTGCCAATTGGGCCCGGGCGGCCGCATCCGCGAAGCGCGTATTGAACTGGATTCGGCTGCGGGTGAAACGATCCGCCTCGTCCTCCGTATCGATCAGTCCGGACACGACCAGCAGACGTCGACGTGTCGTTTCCGCTTCCTGATAATAGACATCCAGCGAGGTTCGCGAGGCCGTTTCCACAAAGCTGGAGACTTGTTCGCCAAACCAGTATTCGACACCGCGGGTCAGGATCGCGCCCAGAAAAAAGGCCGCGAAGATCGCCGGGGCCGCCGCGGCAACGCCGAACAGGCCGACAAAGCGCAAATGCAGGCGTGGCGCCGGTTCCCCAAATTTGCGGCCTCGAATGCGGCGCCGAAGACGCAGGGCCACAACACCGCCAAGTACGAGAATCAGCAGGGCATTCGCCGACAGGATCGCCACCGCAAGCGGGTCGCCTGCTTCCAGCCCGCTGTTTTCGCCCAGGATTGCCGCCGCAGTCGCCGTCAGCACGAGCGCGGACAGAAACACGCCCGAGCCAAAAAGTGCCGCGGATCGCGGGGAAATATTGCGTATAAGCGTAGAGGGTCCTGTGCGTGCCAAGCGCGTGCCTATGATCAGCGTTGTGACATCTTTACGCTAATGTTGCGGCAAATCAACAGGCGTGTTCGTAAGGCCACAAAATTCTATTTCAGACCAAGTTCGACCATCCGCCGGGCCAGCGTGTTTCGATTGAAGCCGAGCCGTTCGGCGGCCTTGGACTGATTGCCACTGCACATTTCGAGCATCTGCGCGATCAACGCCCTGTCGAGCTGGTCCAGCAAGGCCTGGCGGGTCAGCCCCTGTGCGAGACCGTCACGCGCAAAACTCACCAGCACACCCTCATCATTCGTTGTGGGCTGGACCGGTTGCGACTTGCGCAGGATCGCCTCAAGCGCCTCGGCATCAATCTCCTCGCCGCGATGAGCGACGCTCAATTGAGACAGGACCGAACGCAATTCCGTTGAATTCCCGGTCCACGGCCAGGCTTTGAGAATATCGAGAGCGCGGGGCGACAGGGTCGAAGGGGACCGGCCATCGCGTTCCGCAAACTCCTGCAGGAAGGCCTCGGCCAGCTCGGGGATATCATCGGCGCGCGAACGCAAGGGGGGCAGTGCGACAACACACTCGCCGAGCCGGGCCAGCAGCCGCGGATCGAGATCGGTTTCCTGCATGCCAATCGTCGCAACAATCATCGCCCGACCGGTATCCGCAGCATCCAGTGCGGCGCGCTGCTGGGCCGGTTGCCACTCATCGACACGCAGCCAAAGCACGGGCTTTTCATCCTGCGCGGACTGAAACACGTCCGTCGGGGCGTGCGAGGGCGTGATCACGGTCAGGCTCGACGCCTCAACACCGCGCGCGCTCCATAATGTTTCCGCAGCCATGCGCTTGCCGGTACCGGCCTCACCCATAACCAGGACCTGTGCCCGGCTTTGTGCTGCGCGCGCCAGCGCCTTGAAACTGTCCTGCATGACCGCAGAATGTCCAGCCAACCCGTCGGAGCGCTCCGAGCGGGTGCGGCGCCGGGCAATCCGCCGGTCGCGGGTGGCACGCGCGACAGTGTCGAGTAAAAGTTCCAGATCAAAAGGCTTGGGCAAGTATTCGAAAACACCGCCTTTTTCTGCTCCGATGGCAGTTTGCGCCGTGGTCTGCGCGCTCATCACAATCACCGGAAGCGTCGGCCGCAGTCTTTGTACAAGACCCAATTGTTCCAGGAAATTCGTCCCGTCCAGGAGCACATCGGCGACCAGGACATCGCCCAGTCCTTCCTTCAACCATGCCATGGCGGTGACCGGCGACGGGGTGGCGCGCACATCATGGCCGGCATTGGCCAAGGCGCGCGAAAGCACCTGGCGCAGGCTGTTATCGTCTTCAAGCAGGATAGCTGTAATACTCATGAGGCGGCGTCATCCTTCGGAAGATGGAGGCTGAATAAAGTGCGGCCGGGCCGGGTTTCAAAATCGAGCATGCCATTATGCAACTCGGCAATTCGGGCGCAGAAGGCGAGGCCAAGGCCCTCGCCGGCAGGCTTGGATGTCACGAATGGCGTAAAGACATTCGGCTGGAGTTTGGGCGGAATGCCCGGCCCATTATCCTGGACACTGACCGATAGCGGCACCGGATGGCCGGACCGCTTGCCGCGCTTGGCACCGGTATAGCGCGTGCGGATAATGACTTTCGGGGTCTCGCCTTCGGCGCAGGCATCGATGGCATTCTGGATAAGATTGATCACCAATTGTCCGAGCATGTCCTCATCGCCAAAACCCGCAGGCAATGACGGATCCAGCTCATCCACAAGCTGCACGGGCGTATCGGGGTTGGCCCGGCGAATGTTTTCAATCGCGGTCATGACAATGCGATTGATATTGATCTCAACCTGCCGGCGCAGCTCGACATCACCAACCCCGCTCCAATGATCCGCCAAACGTGCAATCCGGTCGACATCCTCGATAATCAGTCGGGCCATCTCTGCTTCGGCCGCTTCACCGCTCGAGCCGATCAATTGCGCCGCGCCGCGAATACTGGCCAGCGGGTTTTTAAGCTCATGAGCCAGCATCCGCCCGAAACCGAGCGCCGGCCCCTGATCGGAGATCGTATCGCTGGGCGAGGATGGCAGTAGGCTGATCAGCACACAGGCATCATTATGGAGCCAGCTGATATGGGCATCGCAAATCTGGTCGTGCAGCTGGAGCTGGCGCGCAACCACGGTGCGTTCTTCGTCAATCGCGCGCGCAACAAGATCGGACAATTCGCCGATCATCGGCCCGGCGCATACAAGCGGTTTTCCCGCAAGAGATCGCTGGGAGCGCTCGAACCATTCCTGCGCTGCAAGATTGAGCCAGACAAAGCGGGCCGCACGATCAAGCACCCAGATGGGTCTCGGGTGCATGTCGGCCGCTGTATGGGCGATTGGCGGGCTATCGCTACGCATCAGGCCGCTACCCGGTCGTGGGGCTGGGGAATATCGCGAATGCGCTGATGGATGTCATCACCGTCAAAGCTTTGGCAGAGCCCGGCTTTCAGTCCGCGCCGAAGATCGGAGTCGAGATGTCCGCACTCCTCCTCCACGAAGGATGCAAAATGCTTGCGGATCATCCGGACACCCAGATCTCCGCCATAAAATGACAGGCTGTGATCGAACTGTTCGGCCAGCGCGTTCAGCTTGGCCTGCCAGGCCGCACTATGCGTTTGTCCAAGCAGCGCGGCACCAATCTCGCCAATCAGCCAGGGGCGCCCCTGCGCGGCCCGCCCGATCATCACTGCATCCGCACCGGACTGCGAGAGGGCCTGCCGGGCCGTACCGACATCAACAATATCGCCATTGACGATAACCGGTATGGAAACGGCATCGACAACCGGACGCACGGCGGACCAGTCGGCCTCGCCCTTGTAGAATTGCTGGCGGGTCCGGCCATGCACGGTTACCAGCTGGACGCCGGCCTCCTGAGCGCGCCGTGCCAGTTCAGGTGCGTTGATGCTCGCATGATCCCAGCCGAGGCGCATTTTCAGCGTCACTGGAATATCGACAGACGAAACCGTCGCCTCGATCAAAGTCAGAGCATGGTCGAGATCGCGCATGAGTGCGGAACCTGACAAGCCCTTGGTCACCTGCCGTGCCGGGCATCCCATATTGATATCGACAATATCCGCGCCTGCATCTTCGGCGATCCGAGCCCCCTCACCCATCCAGCGCGCCTCGCGCCCGGCAAGCTGGATCACCCGGGGGTCAAGCGACGCGTCAGCAGCAGCCTTGCGCACCATATCGACACGGCCGGCGGACAGCGCATCGCTCGCCACCATTTCCGACACGACCATGCCCGCGCCGAAGGCCTGCGCCTGGCGTCGAAACGGTAGATCGGTCACGCCGGACATGGGCGCCAGTATCGCCGGCACCTCGATCTTATGGGGGCCAATTTTGAATGACATCTTTATGGACAACACTTTGCGATGCGTCGTAAGCGCTAAGGCTAGCGAGAGTGCTGCTTTGCGGCAATCCGGGGATGTTCGGGATGAAAACAGGCGTGATCATCGTTGCAGCAGGTCGGGGCGAGCGCGCGGGCGGCTCTATTCCCAAGCAATACCGCTGCATTAAAGGGCAGGCAGTCCTGGCGCGATCCATCGCCGCCTTTCGGAAGCATCCACAAATTAACCATCTGATCGCAGTGATAAATCCCGATGACCTGCCGCATTTTGAGGCAGTCGCGCCCGATATTGAGCATGTTTTCGGCGGAGCCAGCCGCTCGCTCTCCGTTCGGGCCGGTCTTGAAGCCCTCAAAGACGCAGAATTGGACTATGTGCTGATCCATGATGCAGCCAGACCCTTTGTGCCCGCCGATGTGATCAGCCGTGTTGTCGAGGCGCTGGGCGCGGCGGCCGGCGCCATTCCCGTTCTGAATTTGCATGATGCGCTGCTTGAGTGCACCGGTGGCGTCATGACGGGAAGCCTCGATCGCAATCAGGTCCGGGCGGCCCAGACCCCGCAGGGCTTCCACTATCCGGCACTGATCGCCGCCTATAACGCCCTCGATGTTCAGGACATGGCGGATGATGCCTCAGTGCTCGCAGCGACCGGCCAGAGTGTCGCGCTTGTCGACGGGGATGACAGGAATTTCAAGATCACACGCCCCGAGGACTTTGCCCGGGCTGAACAGCAGGTGGAGCAAAGCATGGTCTATGTAACGGGTCAGGGCTTTGACGTTCATCGGCTGGAGCCGGCCGACAGCATGTGGCTGTGCGGAATCGAGATCGAGGCCGGTCTCGGCCTGGTCGGACACTCCGATGCGGATGCCGGTCTTCATGCCTTGACCGATGCCATCCTCGGCGCTGCCGGCCGCGGTGATATCGGGCAACATTTCCCGCCCTCCGACACGCAATGGAAAGGCGCATCCTCAGACCGTTTTGTGCAGCATGCGATCTGCCTGCTGGAGGCCGCCGGCGGTGAATTGGTCAATGCGGACATCACCCTGATCGCGGAACGCCCAAAAATCGGTCCGCATCGCGACGCCATGCGCAAACGGGTCGCGGCGCTGACCGGGCTGGCCGTCGAGCGGGTCAATATCAAGGCCACCACAACTGAACGGCTGGGCTTTACCGGCCGAGGTGAAGGTCTGGCAGCACAGGCCATCGTCTCTGCGAGGATTACCAATGTTTCCTGATGCCATGACAGACAAGGCCAGCGCCCTGCTCGATCGCGCGCGGACCGCCGGGGTAATGATCGCCGCTGCGGAAAGCTGCACAGGCGGACTGGTCACTGCCCTGCTGACCGAGATTCCCGGCTCATCCGATGTCGTCGAGCGCGGTTTTGTGACCTATTCGAATGCGGCCAAGCAGGAATTGCTCGGCGTGCCCGCGCGGCTGATTGCCGGTCATGGCGCGGTGTCGCCCGAAGTGGCCCGGGCCATGGCAGAGGGCGCGCTCTTGCGCTCCAATGCCGATATTGCGGTCTCGATAACGGGCGTCGCAGGCCCTGGCGGAACCCGTCGCAAGCCTGGCGGGCTGGTCTGTTTCGGCCTCGCGGTTCGCGAGCAGAACACCGCCACCCTGGTGCGTCGTTTCGGCGATCAGGGTCGCAGCAGAGTCCGGCTGGCCAGTCTGGACCAGGCGCTCGACCTAATCGGTGATGGCATTGATTTCTTCGCCTAGGTCCAGCGCCGGATCGCCCGTCACGGCATAGCGCCGGCGCGCCTCGGCATCGAACTTGCCAACCAGAATGCGCGCAGCGCGATCTTTTTGATTTTCAAGCAGCATTTGCAGGATCGAATTCTTGAACGCCGCTCGAATATAAAAATCCACGAGGGTCGAGCCATCAGACAGGGCGTGAAAGCGCCAATGATTGTCCAGTTCGCGAAACGGTCCTGCGATGAAACTGACATCAATTCGGCGCGCAGCAGAATCCGACTGGACCCGGGTGACAAACCGCTCAGACACGAATTTATAGCGCACACGCGCCTCGGCCGTCAGATCGCCCGGCGCTTGCTTGAGCACTCGCATCGCCGTGATCTGGCTGATGAAATCCGGATAGCGCTGCACATCGAGCACCAGATCAAACAAGTCGTCCGGTGCATGAAAGAGCCGCAGGCGTTCAGAAACGATCGTCGTCACGAGCGGGCCAGCTGGGCATCCCGCGCCGCGCGCAGCTTGGCAAAATCATCACCGGCGTGATGACTGGACCGGGTCAGCGGGGTCGCCGAAACCATCAGGAAACCCTTCGCGCGGGCAATGGTTTCATAGGCCTTGAACTCATCGGGCGGCACGAAGCGGTCAACGGCAGCATGTTTGCGCGTGGGCTGCAAATACTGGCCGATCGTCAGAAAATCGATCCCGGCGGAGCGCATATCATCCATCACCTGCATGACCTCCTCCTTGCTTTCGCCGAGGCCGACCATGATGCCGGACTTGGTGAATTGCTGGGGGTCACGCTCCTTCACACGCTCGAGCAGGCGAAGGGAATGGTAATAGCGCGCGCCCGGGCGAATGGAGAGATAGAGACGCGGCACCGTCTCCAGATTGTGATTGAAGACATCCGGTGCGGCATCGATGACAGTTTCTGCTGCCCCGTCCTTGCGCAGGAAATCCGGCGTTAAAATTTCCACCGTAGTGCCCGGCGAGGCGGCGCGGATTGCCTCGATCACATCGACAAAATGCTGCGCACCGCCATCATCGAGATCATCACGATCCACCGAGGTGATCACCACATGCTTGAGCCCCATCTGGGCCACAGCATCAGCGACACGGCGCGGCTCGTCGCGATCAACCGCGTCGGGCATGCCGGTTTTGACATTGCAGAAGGAGCAGGCGCGCGTACAGGTGTCGCCGAGGATCATGAAGGTCGCATGCTTCTGATCCCAGCACTCACCGATATTGGGGCAGCCGGCCTCCTCGCACACGGTCACCAGACCGCCATCCTTCACAATCTTCTGGGTCTCGGAGAAGGTCTTGCCCATCGGCGCCTTCACCCGAATCCATTCCGGCTTGCGCAGGACGGGCGTGTCCGGACGCTTCTGCTTCTCCGGATGGCGCGCCGCGCGCGCCTCGCTCGCCGCCTGCCGTGCGGTATTGTCGATTAGATTGGCCATGGCCTGCAAATAAGCCGCGTGCGTCCCGGCATCAAGCCTTCATGCATGTGTGGAGAGGGCAAGCGGCCCTCTCCCTTCCCGTATCAGGCCGCAGCGTGCGAGATCAGCGCCTCGGACACGGTGTATTTCGCCTCGGTCTTCTCTGCGATCTCGTCCAGGGTCACATCCGGAGCCAGTTCGATCAAAACCAGCCCGTCCTCGGCAACATCGAACACGCCCAATGTCGTGATGATGCGGTGGACACAGCGTTGACCGGTAAGCGGAAGATCGCAGGATTTGAGCAGCTTGGGCTCACCGCGCTTGTTCGCGTGATCCATGATCACGACGACGCGCTTGACGCCCGCGACCAGATCCATCGCGCCGCCCAT
>JBELMP010000007.1:0-6445 GCA_042095695.1 Maricaulis sp.
CAAGGTCGCGCTATTAACCGACGGCCGCATGTCCGGTGCGTCCGGCAAGGTGCCGGCCGCTATTCATATCTCCCCGGAAGCGGCGCTTGGCGGGGCGATTGGACGGGTCGAGGACGGTGACGTGATTACGCTTGACGCCGAGGCTGGTCAGCTTGATCTGGTTGCGAACGGGTTCGATGCGCGTGCACAAGCGACTGGCCCTCAGGGGCGGACATTGGGTATGGGTCGAGAACTCTTTGAAGGATTCCGGGCTTTGGCAGGACCGGCGGAAGAGGGCGCACTGGCGATTCCAGGCCTGTGCGATATGGGGGCTAACGCCATGGAGACGGTCGACGCATGACGCCGGGTAACGGATATCTCGTCGCGGATATCGGCGGAACGAATGCACGTTTCGCGATTGCTCGCGGCTGCGCGACATCCGGCTTCAGGCTGGAAGAGATCCGTCGGCTCAAGAATGAGCATTTCGAACATCTTCGCGATGCCGCCCATGCCTATCTGGAAACCTGTACAGGCGACCGGCCCAGCCGGGGCTGTCTGGCGGTCGCCGGTCCGATCAATAATGGCGTGGTGCGACTGACCAATTCGAACTGGAAATTCCGGCCGGAAGAACTCGCCGAGGATCTCGGCCTCGAAGCCATTCTTCCGGTGAATGATTTCGCAGCCCAGGCCCGCGGCGCGCCGCTCGCGCCGCAAGCCGATATGAAGGTGGTCAATCCGGGGGCGTCGAACCCTAATGCCCTTTCCGCGGTCCTCGGCCCTGGCACGGGATTGGGGCTGGGCTTCCTTCTGCGGCGTCCAAGTGGTGTGATTGTCCTGCCCACAGAAGGTGGGCATGGCGGGTTTGCACCGCGTACGGAACTTGAAATCGAAGTCGGCCGTTTCATCGCCAATGAGTATGGATTTTGTTCCTGGGAGCGGCTGCTTTCCGGGCGCGGGCTGGTGAATATTCACCGGGCCCTGTGCCAGATTGAAGGGATTGCATGGCCTGGTGCCCGGCCGGAAGAGATTACCGCCGGTGCGCTCGTGGACCGGGAATCGCTGGAAGGTCGGACGGTCGAGCTCTTCTGTGCGGCTCTGGGCGGTTATGCGGGTGATGTCGCCGTGATGTCCGGATCGCTGGGCGGGATTTATCTCGGAGGTGGTATCCTGCCGCGCATCCAGCCCCTGTTCGAGACCAGCAGTTTTCTCGATCGTTTCCGTGCCCATGGCCCGATGAGTGGTTATGTGTCCGACATTCCTGTTTCAATGATTACGACTGATGCGGCTTCCCTGCTCGGAGCTGCGGCGCTTGCCGAAAATGGAGGGCTGTAATGCCGGTTTCACTCGACACGCTGATCGATGCCGCCTCGGTCATTCCGGTCCTTACCGTCGGTGACCGCGACAAGGCCGCCCCGCTCGCAACCGCGCTTAAGGCCGGCGGCCTGCGCGTGATCGAGATGACCATGCGTACCCCGGTCGCGCTGGAGGTGATGCAGGACATGAAGGCTGCGGAGCCTGAACTGATTGTCGGCATGGGCACGATCCGGACACCGGCTGATGTGGAGGCGAGTGTCGAGGCCGGCGCCGATTTTCTTGTCTCGCCGGGACTGACGCCGACCCTCGCGCCGGCTTTGCTGGGCTGCGGCATTGCGGTCCTGCCCGGGGTTGCTACGGCGGGTGAGGCCATGAGTGCTGCCGAGCAGGGCTTTGAACTGTTGAAATTCTTCCCGGCAGAACAGGCCGGCGGTCTCAATTATCTGAAATCGCTCAAGGGGCCACTGCCGGATATTCGTTTTTGCCCGACAGGCTCCATCACGCGCGAAAAGGCGCCGGACTATCTGGCCCTCGCCAATGTCGTGTGTGTCGGCGGATCCTGGATTGCGAGCGGCGCAATGATCGCTGGCGAAGATTGGGATACGATTAGCGAGAATGCGCGCTTCGCTGCAGATATGAAGCCCTAGGGCAGGCGCTCGCCGCGCCCGGCTTCGAGAATTTCATACCAGTCCTGGGCGTCAAGGTGGATGCGTCTCGCCTCTTCGACCTGAATGCGCATGCGATCCTCGGACATTGTCCCCAGGATAGGGATGATAGTGCCGGGAAGGCATTTCAGCCAGGCCAGTGCGGCGGCGGCAATATCGGTGCAATCTGATCGCTCGGCTGCGGCCTGGAGCTTGTCACGCAAGTGCACAGCGCGCTCATCCTGCGAAAACAGCTGCCCGCCGGCGAGTGGTGACCAGATCAGCAGGGGCATTTTGCGCGCCAGGGCCTGATCGAGGACACCATTGTCGAGGGCGTGGCTGGCGAGCGGGGACAGCTCGATCTGATGCGCTGCTAGCGGGCGCGCCGCGCTGGTCTGCAGTCGATCAAACTGGGTCGCCGAGAAGTTGGAGACGCCATAGCTGGCAATCTTGCCCGCACGAACCAGCTCTTCCAGCGCTGCGGCGGTCTCGTCTGATTGCATCAGGTAATCGGGACGGTGCAGCAAATAGAGATCGATCCGATCGGCCTTGAGCCGCTTCAGAGAGGTTTCGGCCTGGGACCGGATGAAGGCGGCATCCGACCGGTAATGATAGAGCCGTGCATCCGCCTGATTGGGGCTAGGAAAACGTATGCCACACTTGGTGATGAGTCTGAGACCGGATCGGGTTTCCGGGGTGAGGTGCTGACTCGCCTCGCCGTGCAGGCTCTCTACGGCCCCATCATCATAGATATCAGCGTGATCGATCCAGCTGATACCGAGCGACCGGGCAAGTTCGAGGCGTCGTGCGAAACCGGCAGGTGTCGCGCTGTCGGCATTCTGTCGGGCGCGCCAGGCGCCCCAGATGAAATCGGTCTCAGAGAACAGGGTCATATGATGTGCTAGAAACGTCTGCAAAAAATTGCAAACGCATTCTTCCTTTGTCGGTATTGGCAATTAATTGCATAGCTGCATATACTTCAAAAAAATGCGAATGGGAGGAAAACATGACGGTCAATCAACCGTTGAAAACGCTTATGACGGCCGCCAGCCTGCTCGCCATTATGGCCTGCAGCCCCACCACACAAGCCGTGTCGCAGCCGCAAATCATTCCAGACGAGCAGCGCCTGCCACAGGATGAAATCATTTACTTCGTTATGCCGGATCGTTTCGAGAATGGCGACCCTGGCAATGATCGCGGTGGCATTGAAGGCGACCGTATGGATCACGGCTATGACCCGACCGATTACGGCTTCTACCATGGTGGAGACCTCGCCGGACTGACCGAGCGTCTTGATTACATCCAGGGGCTGGGGATGACGGCGATCTGGCTGACGCCGATTTTCCAGAATCGTGCCGTTCAGGGTGAGGGAGCGGACGCCTCTTCAGGGTATCATGGCTATTGGATCACCGATTTCCTGCGGCCGGACGCCCATATGGGTGAGCGTGAGGAATTCCGGGCCTTTGTCGATGCGGCGCATGCGCGTGGCATGCGGGTCTATATGGACATCATCACCAATCATACGGCTGACATAATCGCCTATCGCGAATGCCATGACCCTGAGTCCGATCTCTATATTGCGCCGGAAGGCGGCTGCCCCTATCGCCGGCGCGCGGATTATCCTTTCACGACGATTGGCGGTCCCGACGGTGAGCCCATCAATGAGGGTTATCTCGGGGATGACCCGGTGCACCTGACCGAAGAGAACTTCGCCAACCTGACCCGCGCGGATTTTGCCTACACGCCCTATATACCGGAAATTGCAGACATTCCGCGCAATCCGGAATGGCTGAATGATGTCACCCTTTATCACAATCGCGGCGAAAGCTTCTGGTTTGGAGAGAGCGAGCTCTATGGTGATTTCGCCGGGCTGGATGACTTGAATACCGAGCATCCAACAGTCGTTCAGGGCATGATCGATATCTACAAGTCCTGGATCACGGATTTCCGGGTGGACGGTTATCGGATCGATACCGCGAAACATGTGCGTCCGGAGTTCTGGGCTGAATTCACGCCGGCAATCCTGGAACATGCGCGCTCGGAAGGTATTGATCACTTTCATATCTTCGGTGAGGTCTATGAGTTCGACGGTGGTCAGCTTGCCCGTTACACGACCGAAGCTGGACTTCCGTCTGCACTCGACTTTCCGTTCCAGGGCGCGGTCTCCGGCGTCATTGCGGGCGGCGAACCGGGTGAGGTCTTGATGGAGCTGTTCCGTCTGGACACCGTCTATGCAGAAGGGTCGGCTGAAATCTTGCCAACCTTCCTGGGCAATCACGATATGGGTCGTTTTTCCGGTCATATCCGGGACGAGCATCCCGATATCAGCGATGCTGAGCTGTTCGCCCGGATCCGGCTCGGACACGCGATGATGATGTTCTCGCGGGGTGTGCCCACCGTTTATTATGGCGATGAGCAGGGCTTTGTATCCGACGGGAATGACAAGGCGGCCCGGGAGAGCATGTTCCCGAGCGTGGTCGACAGCTATAATGATAATGATCTTGTCGCGACCGATGCGACCACGGCTGACGAGAATTTCGACACGGACCACCCGCTTTACCGCGCGATCGCCGAAATGGCGGGCGTCAGGCAAGGCCATGAGGTTCTGCGTCGAGGTCGTCATCTCACGCGCTATGCGGGGCATGAGGACAGCGTCTACGTGATGTCCCGCATCGATGAGGCGAGCGGTGATGAGGTGGTGATCGCCTATAATGCGGAGGACGTGCCGCTATCGATGAATATCGAGGTGGACGGGCGCAATCTGCGCTGGGAGAGCCTGATGGGCGAATGTGCAGATGCTTCCCCAGCACCGGGCAGCTATGCCGTTGTCGTACCGCCGCTCGACTTCATCGTTTGTCGCGCTGTGCGCTAGGCGTCGGATAGGCTCCGCCGAAGGCCTGAAACAAGTAAGGCCGCGCCTGCCGGGCGCGGCCTTTTCTTTGCTGGCGAGTGGCGCTCAGCCTGCGTTGGCGGGAATAATTTCGCCCTTGCCGGGCACCAGGAAGAGCGCCAATGCAGCGATCACCCAGGCAGCAGCGGCGATAAAGAAGATCAGGATCGCCTCCCCACCAAGGAAGTTGGTCAGGATTGCGCCCATTATGCCGGCAACAATCATCTGCGGCAGCACGATGAAGAAATTGAAGATCCCCATATAGATGCCCATTTTCTTGGCTGGCAGTGCGTCGGACAGGATGGCATAGGGCATGGTCAGAATGGAGCCCCAGGCCATGCCGACACCGATCATCGGCAACAGGAGCCAGGTGGGATCGGTTATGAAGTAGAGTGAGGCATAAGAGGCTGCGCCAACTGTCAGGCTGAAGCCATGGGCGAAGCGCCGGTTGATGCGTGCGGAGATCAGTACCAAGGCTATCGCCCAGATCGCCGATACGCCGTTATAGGTGCTGAACAGAGTTCCCACCCAATTCGCGCCAAGATTATAGGCCTCGGACGTGGTGTCAGAGCTGCCGAAATGATGCGCCGTTATCGCTGGGGTCGAATAGACCCACATGATGAACAGGGAGAACCAGGAGAAGAATTGTACCACCGCCAGGCGCCGCATGATTTTCGGCATGGCCACCAGGTCGGTCATGATATGGCTGATGAAATTGTCGGTAGACTTGCGGGCTGCGAACGTGCCGTGCAGCAAAAAGGCGATGCCGACACCACCGGCGGTGCCGGTCAGAACAAAAAATTCAGCGGCCTGGTCGAACCGCAAAATACCCCAGCTGCCCAGGATGCCGACCATGAGCAGGCTGATCCCTGTGGCGAAGAAATAGGTTGGTGAGCGCTCCTTGGTCTCTTCCTGCACGGCGTCCTTGCGAAACAATCCGGGCGGTTCTTTGAACCTGGCGAGCTCATCTGGGGAGTATTCCTTCGTTCGGATAATCGTCCAGCCCACCGCCAGGAAGAGGGCGGCGCCGCCGATATAGAAGGAGTAGCGCACCGAGTCCGGAATGACGCCATCGGGCGCGGTTGTTGCGACGCCGAAGAATTCAGTCAGAATATTCGGCATGGCAGATGCCAGTGCCGCGCCCGCACCGATCAATATGGTTTGCATGGCGAAGCCCTGCGTGCGCTGCCGGGAGGGTAGCATATCGCCCACAAAGGCGCGGAAGGGCTCCATGGAAACATTGATTGATGCGTCCAGAACCCAGAGCATGACGACGCCAAACCAGAGATAGGGCGAGTGGGGCATGATGAAGAGTGACAGGGTGGAGAGCACGGCCCCGGCCAGGAAATACGGACGTCTTCTGCCCATCGGGCCCCAGGTGCGATCAGAGAAATGTCCGATCAGCGGCTGGACAATCAAGCCGGTCAGTGGCCCTGCCAGCCAGTAGATCGCCAGGTTGGAAACATCCGCCCCGAGTGTTTGAAAGATGCGACTGACATTGGCGCCTTGAAGCGCAAATGCCATCTGGATCCCAAAGAAGCCGAACGACATGTTGAAGATTGCCCAGAAGCCCAAGTTTGGCTTTTGCATCTTCCTCTCCCCATTTTCATAATTTTGC
>JBELMP010000007.1:6545-46018 GCA_042095695.1 Maricaulis sp.
TTTTGCAAAAAATCCATGAGGCAATTGAAATCATGACGAAAAAGCCAACAAGGCTTGAGGATCTCGCCAAGCGCGCCGGCGTGTCGGTCTCGACGGCGTCACGCGCGCTGAATGACAGCCCATCCGTGAACATGCGGACCAAGCAGGCGATCTGGAAGTTGGCGCGTGAGCTCGATTATCCGTTTCGACGTCATATGCCGGCGGGCCCGATCGGGGCCAAGGCGACGATTTCCATTGTTGTGCCCAAGCCGCAGGATCGCGATACGCGCCTGTCCGACCCGTTCTTCTTCGAGCTTCTTGCCGGCGTTGGTGATGCGGCGCGTGAGCGTGATTGCGATATCCATATCTCCCACGTCACACCAGGCAATTATGATGATCTCGTCATGTCGATGACAACGCATCGGGCGGATGGTGTGATTTTTGTGGGGCAAAGCACTTTGCACAATGCCTTCAATCGTCTCGCAGAGACGGAGGGGCGCTTTGTTGTCTGGGGCGCGGAGCTGCCCGAGCAGCGCTATTGCTGTGTCGGATCCGATAATGCGGGAGGCGGCAGGCGAGCGACTGCGCATCTCGCCCGAATGGGACGCAAGCGCATCGCCTTCCTCGGGCAATCTGAGGCGCCGGAGGTCATTCAGCGCTTGCGAGGCTATCGGGATGGCTTGGAGGCGGCCGGGCTGCCCTTCGATGATGGCCTCGTTCTGCCCTCGCATTTTGATATTGAGTCGGCCGAGGCTTCGATCGAGGCCCTGGTCAAGAATGGTGTCGAGATCGACGGGATTGTAGCGGCCAGTGATGTGATCGCCTTCGGCGCGATACGAGCCCTCCAGCTCGCAGGTCTGAGTGTGCCCGGCGATGTTGCCATTGTGGGCTATGACAATATCTCCTTTGCCCGCTACTCGCATCCCGCGCTGACGACGATCGACCAGGACATGACGGCTGCAGGTCGGCTGATCCTGTCCAAATTGTTGGATTTCCGAGGCCCACAGGCACGGCGATCAGAGCGACTGGCGACCGACCTGATCGTCCGGCAGAGCTGCGGCGCCTAGCTGCGCTCGGCGATGAGTCCGGCATAGGGCGGCAGAGCGTCGCGCCGTCCCAGAAGATTGACGGACTCGATAATGCGCCAGCCTGCCGGGACTTCCCAGTCAACCGTCTCCGCTGAGAGGTTGAATGCGCAAAGCAGGGTTTCGCTGTTCAGTGCGCGGTGGAAAATGGCCAGGCGATTATCGCTTTCCCCAAAAAAGCGCATCGTGCCTTCGCGCAGGACACGATTGTCCCGGCGCAGAGCCATAATCCGCCGCGCGGTCTCCAGCGTGGAGTGACTATCGAGATTTTGTCGATCGACCGCCAGGGCGATATGACGATCATCGAGTGGCAGCCAGGGCTCGCCGCTCGTGAAGCCGGCTTGCGGCGCGTCGTGTTCCCAGGGCATGGGGGTGCGGGCGCCGTCACGGCCAAGGGTTTGGGGCCAATTGGTAATCGCTTCGGGATCCTGGAGCTGGTCGAAGGGCACATCGGCCTGTGGCAGGCCAAGCTCCTCACCCTGATACAGAAAAATGTTTCCGCGCAAGCTGGCGAGCAGCAGCAGGGACATGTCAGAGAAGGTCTTGCGGTCTTCCTCGCGGGCCCAGCGCGAGACGGCGCGCGGTGCGTCATGGTTCGAGAAGGTCCAGGACGGCCAGCCGGTCTGCTCATTGTCCGGCCAGAGGTCCATGGCCTCCTGGATGAGTTCGGAATTCAACCGGTCGGCATACAGGTAGAGAAAGCCATAGGCACTGTGCAGGCGGCCGGGGGGCGCAGTGTAGAGTTTCATCTCTTCCTGGCCGCGCTCGCCGCCAACTTCGGCCACAAGAAAGCTGCTCGGATAGCTGTCGGCCTGGGCGCGAAGGCGTTCCAGGAACGCCACGATCGCCGGATGGGACTGGTTGAAATAGTGATGCTGGAAATCGAAGGGGCGAGTTCGTTTGCCCAGTCCGGTCTTTACCGGCGGGTTATCCCGCATTTTGAGATCATGCATCATGAAGTTCACAGCATCCAGTCGGATGCCGTCCACGCCGCGATCCAGCCAGAATTTCTGGGTCTGCATGATCGCGTCCTGAACATCCGGATTGTGAACATTCAGATCGGGCTGCTGTGGCAGGAAGTTATGCAGATAATACTGGCCGCGGCGCGCATCCCAGGTCCATGCGGCGCCGCCGAAAACGGACTGCCAGTTTGTCGGCGGTGAGCCGTCGGGCTTGGCGTCAGCCCAGACAAACCAGTCGGCTTTGGGGTTGTCGCGGCTCTCGCGACTTTCCTGGAACCAGGCGTGTTGATCCGAGGCGTGGGAATAGACTTGGTCGATGATGACTTTCAGGCCCAGCGCGTGAGCGCGGTCCAGCAATTCGTCGAAATCAGCAAGCGTGCCGAAAATCGGATCGATGTCGCAGAAGTCCGAAATGTCGTAGCCGAAATCGGCCATTGGCGATTTGTAGAAGGGCGAGATCCACACGGCATCAACGCCCAGGGACGCGATATGGTCGAGACGGGCAGTAATTCCCGGCAGATCGCCAATGCCGTCGCCATTCGAATCCGAAAAGCTGCGCGGATAGACCTGGTAGATTGATGCGCCACGCCACCACTCCCTCTGCGGGCCGGGTACGGCAGATGGCTGAACGGACATGTCCATGGCCGGTGGGCTCCCCAAAACGCCTGCAACCGCCTGCTCGGTTGCGTGCTTATCGCATTCTTCTTGTCGCTTTACCGTCATACATGCAAAGCTTGCATGACGCGATTTTGCAAAAATTGCAGTCTTTTGCAAAACCTGTCAATCCGCTGAAATCTTCATCATGTCTATATATAACATGACAAGTGCGAGAGTGTGCCAAATTCGCATCAGTCCCAAGATGTCCGCAATTGTGAAGATTTTCTGGCTTGCTACATGAAATTGATTTCATTAATTTGCGGGAAGCGCCAAAGCCGTGACTGTAAACATGGCGGGCTCGAGGGAGGAATTTTATGCGCAAGATTACGAAATCGCGCCGCCTATCGCTTATGGCGACGGCGGCCACGGGGGTCGCACTCGGCCTCGCCACCGCCAGCACGGCGATCGCTCAGGACGGCGAGCCTGAAGTCATCACCGTCACTGGTATCCGCGCCGCGATCGAAAGCTCGATCGAGGCAAAGCGGGAATCCACATCCATCGTCGAGGCCATCTCCGCGGAAGATATCGGCAAGCTGCCGGACGTCTCCATTGCGGAATCCCTGGCTCGCCTGCCGGGCCTCGCAGCACAGCGTGTTCGCGGTCGTGCCCAGGTGATTTCAGTCCGCGGTCTCGGCCCGGACTACACCACGGCTTTGCTGAACGGACGCGAACAGGTCACCGCCGGCGATAACCGCGGCGTCGAGTTCGACCAATACCCGTCCGAGCTGATCAACCAGGCGCTGGTCTACAAGACGCCGGATGCGCAGCTGGTCGCCCAGGGCCTTGCCGGTACTGTTGACCTGCGCACCATCCGTCCGCTCGACTTTGGCGAGCGCACGGTGAGCCTGAGTGCCAGCTATGAGATGAATGCGAATGATCAGCTGAATGCTGATTTCGACGATACGGGTTACCGCCTTACCGGAACCTATGTCGATCAGTTCGCGAATGACACGCTCGGTGTCGTCTTCTCCATCGCGCACCAGAATACGCCGACACAGGGCGAGAAGTACGAGCTGTGTAACTTCCAGGATGTGGGCGGAGCCCAGGGTCCGGAATGTTTCAAAATGTTCTCCGAGTCCCGTGACCTGGACCGGACTGCCATGCTCGGCACGCTGGAATTTGAGCCGAATGATACATTCAACGGTTCGATCGACGTCATGTATACCGAGTTTACCGATGGCGGTATTCGTCGCGGTCTTGAACTGGCGACCGGCAGCTGGCTGGGCGGCAGTAATTCCGGCCTGACACCGATTATCGGCGCCAGCGATAATGGCCTGGTGACCGAAGGTAGCTTCCAGAATGTCTTCGGCGTGGTCCGTAATGACGTTCAGGAGCGCGATGCTGAACTCTTTTCCATCGGTCTCAATGGTCAATGGCGGCCGTTTGAGAACTGGGAATTCGAAGGCGATGTCAGCTATTCCCGCGTTGAGCGTACCGCACTCGATTTCGAGACCTATACGGGTTTTGCCGAAGGTGGCTGGCCGAACTATCCCTCTGCGATCGACGATCTGAACTATTCCTTCAATGGTGATCGCTATCGCTTCAACTCTTCTGTGGGTGCAGGCTATGCCGACCCGTCGCTCATGGTCCTGACCGACCCGGGTGGCTGGGGCCAGGATGGTTTCCACAAAGAGCTGAATACCGATGATGAGCTGACAGCGCTTCGCGCCAGCGCGACGCGCGACTTCAATCGCGGATTTTTCACCTCGATCGAGGGTGGCCTTTACTTCACCCAGCGCGAGAAGACGCGTGAGACAATCGAGAACTTCGTGGATCTGGCGAGTGGCAATGGCGCCGAGCCGATCCCGTCCTCCTATCTGCAAGACCCGACCAGCCTGAGCTGGGTCTCCAATATCAGCGTCGTGTCCTATGACCCGAATGCGTTGCTGGCGGATGGCATCTATAATCTGCGCCCGTTGAACCCGGCCTTTATTGTCGGCAAGCAGTGGCAGGTTGAAGAGGATGTTCTGGTCGCTTACGGCCAGGCGAACTTCGAAAGCCAGATGGGCGAAATCCCGGTCTTCGGTAATTTCGGTCTTCAGATTGTGCAGACGGATCAGAGCTCTACCGGTCCTGCATCCTTCGCGAATGCCGTTCTGGGTGCCGAGGTCACGGATGGCGATGACTATACCGAGACCCTGCCGAGCGCGAATATCAATTTCGAGCTGAATGAGAACACCTTCCTGCGTGTCGGTGTCGCACGGACCCTGGCTCGGGCGCGTATGGACGATATGCGTGCCTCGGTTTCCGTGAACTCACCGGACACCCAGATCTGTTCCGTGGATCCGGTTTCCGGTGCGGTGATCTACACGCCGCCATCGGACCCCACCCGCTCCTGCATCAGCGGCAGCTCGGGTAATCCGCGTCTTCGCCCCTATGTGGCGGATGGCTTTGACGTGTCGCTCGAACATTACTTCGGTGATGGTGCCGGATATTGGTCCATCGCGGCCTTCCACAAGGAAATCGACAGCTGGGTCTTCGACTCCGTTGCCCGGACTGTGGATGTCTCCGACGTTGTCGACGAGATTTTCGGTGCCGGAACGTCGGCGGCCAATCCGGGTATCGGCGATGCGCGTTTCTTCGCTGCGGAGAATGTCGATGGTGGCTGGCTCCAGGGTCTGGAATTCTCTTTGAGCCTGCCGGCCGAGGTCTTCCTGCCGGAGCAGTTCGAGGGCTTTGGCCTGTTCGCGACCTACTCGGTCACGGATAGTGAAATCCAGCCTCCGACCGCGAGTGAGCCGATCAATATCCCGGGTCTGTCCGAGGAACTCGGCAATATCACGGTCTATTACGAGCGTGGTGGCTGGGAGGCTCGCCTCTCCAATCGCTGGCGCTCCGACTTCCTGGCGGAACTGCCGGACTTCACTGGACAGCCGGACTTCCGCTCGGCTCTGGAGGAATCCGTTGTCGATGCACAGATCGGCTATGAATTCATCGAGGGTCCGTTCAGCGGTCTGACCGTTCAGCTGCAGGCGAACAACCTCTTTGATGAGCGTTTCGGTACTTTCATCAACGATGATGAGCGCTTTGTTCGGAACTGGGAGGAGTATGGTGCGACCTACACCTTCCGCCTGAACTGGCGTCGCTAACTCTCTCCTGAGTGAGTAAACTGGGTCCCCGCCGGTCCGCCGGCGGGGACTTTTTGCATCTAGCTCCGGCCTGTAGCATCCGGAGATGATGGATCAGGATTGATGGATCAGAGCATGCAGGACAAAGCGGTTTCACGCGTACTGATTGTCGGCGGAGGTACGGCGGGCTGGATGGCGGCTGCCGCGCTGGCCAAGTTTCTCGGCGAGGGGCTCGAGATCGCGCTGGTCGAGTCCGACCAGATCGGCATTGTCGGCGTCGGTGAGGCCACCATTCCCCAGATCAAGCATCTCAACCGGGCGCTCGGGCTGAATGAGCGCGAATTCGTGGCCAGCACCCAGGGCTCGTTCAAGCTCGGGATTGAATTCATCAATTGGCGCCAGCAAGGTCATGCCTATCTGCACAATTTCGGGAATATCGGGCTCAATCTGAATTCCACGCATTTCCATCACTACTGGTTGCGCAGCCGCGCCGAGGGCAATCCGCTGGATCTCTGGGATTATTGCGTCAACACACAGGCGGCGCGCCAGAAACGCTTCGCACCCCTCGAGAAGCTGGGCTCGTCGCCGCTCAATGGCGTTGCCTATGCCTATCATTTTGACGCAGCGCTTTATGGCCAGTTTCTCCGACGCTTTGCGGAGGCCCAGGGTGTAACGCGGATCGAGGGCAAGATTGTCGATGTGCATCTCGATGGTGATCAGGGGTTTATCGAGTCCGTCGAACTTGAAAGCGGAGAGCAACTGACTGCAGACCTCTTTATTGATTGTTCCGGTTTTCGCGGCCTTCTGATCGAGCAGGCGCTGAAGACGGGTTATGAGGACTGGTCGCGATGGCTCAAATGTGACCGGGCCTTCGCCGTGCCCTGCGCAAACTCCGCACCTATTCGGCCCTATACCCAGTCGATCGCCCATGAAGCAGGGTGGCAATGGCGCATCCCGCTCCAGCATCGCACCGGAAATGGTCACGTGTTTTCAGGCCAGTACATGGATGAAGACCGGGCGCGCGAAACATTGCTGGCCAATCTCGAGGGCGAGCCCCTGGCTGAGCCCCGCCTTATTCGTTTTCTGACCGGGCGCAGGCACAAGTTCTGGAATAAGAATTGCGTTGCCCTGGGCCTGGCCAGCGGGTTTCTGGAGCCGCTGGAATCGACCTCGATCCATCTCATTCAATCCGGTATCAGCCGTCTGGTTCCGCTTTTCCCGAATGGTGGCTTCGCACCCGCGCTCGCTGATGAATATAACCGTCAGATGGGGCTGGAATTCGAGAAAATTCGCGATTTCCTGATCCTGCACTACCACCTCAATGAGCGCACGGATTCGCCATTCTGGATCGATTGCCGGGAGATGGATGTTCCCGACACGCTCCAGCGCAAGATGGCGCTCTTTCGGGAGAGCGGCCGACTATATCACGAGCAGGAAGACTTGTTCACAGATTCCAGCTGGCTGCAGGTGATGCTGGGGCAGGGGCTGACACCGGAGCGCTATCATCCCGTCGCCGACAGCATGCCAGCGCAGAAGCTTGAGCAATTCCTCGGCGATATTCGCAATATCGTGACATCTGCGGCCGGTCAGATGCCCGCACATGAGGACTTTGTGCGGGCTAATTGCGCCGCGGGCTGAGTGTCAGACCGACAACGGCGCTGCCTTGCAATGGGCTTCAATGAAGGCGTGATGGCTCGGCATGGCGCCGGAGGCCTCGTCAATGGCACGCTTGATGCCAGAAAGATAACGCGGCCCGTCGACACCGCGCATATCGACCAGGCTGTCATAGCGTTGTGGCATCATGCCTTGCCCGAGGAAGACCGCGAGCCAGCTCGGATTGGTGAAGAGTTCGACCTGGCGCGCGACGATACGGCCATTTTTCTCGAATTGTTCCATCTTGTAGGCGAGCGTGTCGGGGATCTCCATCTCGCGACAATAGCGCCAGAGCTCACCCTCTTCGCGCGCATTCAGGCGATAGTGTAGGATGAGGAAATCTCTAATGCTTTCATACTCTTCAATCGTCAGGCGATTATATTCTTCGGCGGAGAGCGGATCGGCTTGCCGGCCCGGGAAAAGCGCCAGAAGGCGCATTATGCCGATCTGAATCAGATGTAGCGAGGTCGATTCCAGCGGTTCCATAAACCCGGCCGCGAGACCAATTGCGACACAATTCCTGTTCCAGAATTTCTTCCGCCTACCGGTGGTGAAACGCAGGACACGCGGATCTGCCAGCGCGGCACCATCGAGATTGGCGAGAAGTGTATCGGTGGCATGATCGGTAGACACAAACTGGCTGGCATGGACATAGCCATTGCCGGTGCGATGCTGGAGCGGGATGCGCCATTGCCAGCCGCCCGCATGCGCTGTGGATCGGGTATAGGGTGTCAGCCCGTCCGGCCCGATGCTTTCGCAGGGCACGGCAACGGCGCGATCACAGGGCAGCCAATGCGTCCAGTCCTCATATCCTGTCTGCAGGGCGTCCTCGATAAGCAGGCCCCTGAAACCGGTGCAATCGACAAAGAAGTCGCCGTCGATAACCGCACCGCTCTCCAGGGTGATCGCCTCGATGAAACCGTCATCGCCGCGCAGGCGCACATCAGTGACCCGGCCCTCGATCCGTTTGACCCCATTGCTTTCAGACATGCGCCGCAAGAAGGCCGCATATAGCCCTGCGTCGAAATGATAGGCGTAATCAAAGGTGGACTGGATCTGTCGCGGGTTTTGGCTGGGTTGGGAGAATTTGCCGCGCTGGGCCATGCCCCAGCACATGGAATAGTCCTGCAGCTCTCCGGCCTCGCCCTCAGCGAAGGCCTTGAACCAGTATTGATAAAGCGGGAGCGTGTCGAAATCCGCGCCGAAATGCCCGAAGGGGTGGAAATAGCTGTGGTTTTCCTTGCGCCAATTGACGAACTCGATGCCGAGTTTGAAAGAGCCTTGCGTCTCACGGACAAAGCGCGCCTCGTCAATTCCGAGCGATTGATTGAAGCGCCGTATGTGCGGGATGGTTGCCTCGCCGACGCCGACAGTCGGGATCTCCTCGGACTCGACCAGGATGATCTCGCAACCGCCACGCGTCGCATTGGACAGGGCAGCCGCGCTCATCCATCCAGCCGAGCCCCCTCCGACAATGACGATTTTCCTCAGCGGCTCGGATTTCATTCAGCAGCATCCTTCATCGGCAAGGGTTTTACCCTAAGCCAGAGCAGCGCCGAGAGGGCCAGGGAAATCGCAGCGACTGCGAACAGCATCCCCTTATTCTCTACCTGCTGCAGCATGAGTCCGACGCCAAGGCTGACCAGAAGCTGGGGAAGGACAACAGACAGGTTGAAAATGCCCATGAACAAACCCATTCGCGTCGCGTTGATCCGTTGCGACATGATCGCGAAGGGCAGTGACACAATGGCGGCCCAGCCGACCCCCAGCACCGCCATGATCAGATAGAGGGCAAGCGGGCTGGTTCCGAACATATAGGCGGCCGTATAGCCAGCAGACATGATGCCAAGGCAGATGGCCTGAAGCCGCACGCGCGGCATTTTCCGCGCCAGCGGGTTGAGGATGAAGGCTGGCAATATGGCGGCGACGCCATTGAGGATCAGGAAGGAGAGATTGGTGACACTGCCCCAGAGCGCGCTGTCACCATCGGGCATGACATATTCAAGATAGGGATAGTAGAAGACGAACATGGTCTGTACGCCGACCCAGGAAAAGGAATGGGCGGCCATGATCTTCTGGAATTCAGTGAGGTCATCCGCGCCGGCCTGGGCGCTTGGCTTTTTCAGGAAAAGCACCCAGATCATCAGGCCGGCCGTTGCGGCTGCGCACAGATATTCCGCAGTGAAACCGTGCCGTTCAATCTCGAACAGTCGCGTGCCCAACGCGTAGATATCGTAGCCAAATATGCCCCAGAGTGGCAGTGTGCCGATCAGCACCCGGCCAAGGTCGAAACCGCCCGCATCGGCTTGCTCACCGGGAAGCGCTTTCGGCTCCTCCATCAGCATCGCCGGGATGACGGTGAAGAGCAGGACCAGCCCGACGCCGAAATAGATCAGGAATTCATTTCCGGCGAAGCTGCCAATGGCATAAGCGAGCATGCCGAACGTGCCGGAGACGGTCTGCATCCAGGTATAGCCGCGGGTTCGCGCTTCGCCTTCAGGCGTGAGATCGGAGATGATCGACCGGGTCGGGTTGAAACTGACATTTATCGACAGGTCCAGGGTCAGGGCAACGACCAGGGCCACCGCCACAATATCCATGAATCCAATGGCCTGGGAGATCAGACCAATATTCGGAAGGGCGAAGAGTGACAGCGCGGACATGACCCCGCCGATCAGGATGAAGGGGCGGCGTCGCCCGCCCCAGAACCAGACCTTGTCGGAGACAATGCCGATTATGACCTGGCCGAGAATGCCGGCGATCGGCCCGGCCGCCCAGACCAGGCCAATCTCTTCGATATTGAGATCATATTTGGAGCGAAGAATGGCGCTCAATGCCGCGATCTGGATGGATAACGCGAATCCCATCGCCGTCGCCGGCAGGGTCATGAGTGCGAAAAACGGCTTGCCTAGCCGCTTCTGCATATCAAGCATGATGGTCCTCCCCTAGACCGGTGCCTTTGGCACATTTATGCAAAAGAATGACAGATAGCTGCCGCAAGGTCACGGTTTTTCGCTGAAATCTTTACGAATAATGGCAGGGCATCTATTGGTATTTTTCGCAAAAAGGCTCGGTGTCGTTCCGTCGATATCGGCTGAGGGCTGAGAGGGCATGATGCAGGATACGCAATGGTGGCGCGGTGCCGTAATCTATCAGATCTATCCGCGATCCTATCTCGACACGACCGGCAATGGAGTCGGTGACCTCGGCGGCATTCATGACCGGCTCAACTATATCGCTGACCTCGGCGTCGACGGGATCTGGATTTCGCCCTTCTTCACATCGCCGATGGCGGATTTCGGCTATGATGTTGCTGACTTTCGCGATGTCGACCCGCTGTTTGGCACGCTCGCCGATTTCGATTCGGTGATTGCCAAAGCCCACGCTTTGGGCCTCAAAGTCCTCGTTGACCAGATCTATTCCCACACCTCCGACCAGCATGCCTGGTTCGAGCAAAGCCGGCGTGATCGCGAGAATGACAAGGCGGACTGGTATGTTTGGGCTGATGCGCGCGCGGATGGGTCGCCGCCAACGAATTGGCAAAGCTTCTTCTACGGGCCGGCCTGGACCTGGGATGCGCGGCGCGGGCAATACTATTTGCATAATTTTCTCCCGGAGCAGCCGGATCTGAATCTCTGGAATCCCGAGGTTCGCGCCGAGATTTGCGACACGCTGCGCTTCTGGCTGGATCGCGGGGTGGATGGTGTTCGTCTCGATGCGATCTCCCACTGCCTGCACGATCCGGAATTGCGGGATAATCCGCCGCGTAAAAATCCCTCAGCCAGGAAGCCGGGGGATATGCAAAGCATGGTCTACACCGTCGGCCTGCCGCAAACTGCGGACTTCATGAAGGAAATTCGCGCCGTTCTTGATCGGTATCCGGGGCGTTTCGCGGTTGGGGAGATCGGCGGCGAGGATCCGTTGGGTCAGGCCGTCACCTATGCCGATCCGCAGGTCTCGCTGCAGACCGCCTATAATTTCTCATTTCTTTTCAAAGGCCCGCTCACGCCAGCCCTGATCCGGGAGGCGATTGATGATCAGTTGGTGCGGCACCCGCAGGGCTGGCCGACCCAGGTCTTTTCCAATCATGATGCCGTTCGCGCGCCGACCCGCTGGGGGGGTGAAGATGCCGCGCCAGCCTATGCGCAGATGCTCAACGCCCTGCTTCTGAGCCTTTATGGCTCGGTCTGCCTGTATCAGGGCGAGGAGCTTGGCTTGCCGCAAGCGCATGTTCCCTTTGAGAAACTTGTCGATCCGGAAGCGATCAAGAACTGGCCGCATACGCTTGGCCGGGATGGTGCGCGAACGCCGATGCCGTGGTCGCGCTCGGGTGAAAGTGCTGGTTTTACGGATGCTTCCGCCTGGCTGCCGGTTGATTCAAGGCATCACAACCTGTCAGTCGAGGTGCAGGCTGAAATGCCCGGTTCGACCCTCAATGTAACTCGGGCGCTTTTGCGAAACCGCCGGGAATCCGGAGCTTTGCGTAGTGGTGCAATTCTCTTCCACGAGGCTGGAGACAACATTATCTGTTTCGAACGGTCAAAGGGGGATGAGCGTGTCCTTTGCGCCTTTAATCTGAGCGCGGAATCGCAATCCATAACGCTCGCCGAGCCCTGGGCGGAAATGTCAGATCTTCCTGTTTCTGCAGCGCTTTCAGGGCTGTCCCTGGAGCTCGATCCCCATGGTTTCTGGCTCGGCCGCCCGGCCTGATCGGTAGATTTAATTTGCCGCCCGCGCCATGCCGCGTCATGATTGCAAAAATACGCAAAATCTGGGGAGGATTTGATGAGGAAATCGTGGCATTACGCCGTGAGCCTTCTGGCCTTGACTGTTGCTGCATGTAACGATCAGCCTGACGCAATATCCCGTGAGGGTGTTGCGCAAAATACTGGCAATGCTGGGGCTGTTGCGGATGTCGACACAGTCGCGGAGGCCGTTGAACCGGCGCGCATGCGTGCCGAGATCAATGCCGATGGCTCGATCCGGGTCATGTTTCGCGGTGACCATCAACGCTCCACCGATCCGGCCCATTATCGCCTCCTCGATGGTGCGAATAACACCGTCAATATCGCGCAAATTCTACCAACAGATGCGTCTGGATTGCTGATCTTTGCCGACACAATGTTGGATCCTTCGCGGGTCTATTACGTCGAAGAGACCGAAATTCGGCTGCGCGCCCGCGCGCGCTTCGATGGCTGGTTCCGCACGCTCTATTCCGACAAGCCGCTCGGCGCGAATATTGCCGCTGACGGGGCGGTGACCGACTTCCGCATTTTCGCACCCCGTGCCGACCGGGTTCGTCTCTATCTCTATGATGGTCCGGAGGACGCGCCGGAACAGGCCGTCGATGCGGTCTGGATGGAGCGCGATGCCCAGGGCGTGTTCGAGGCGCAATTTGAAGGGGATTTGCACGGCACGTATTATGATTTCACCGTGCATGGCCCGATCGATCCGGGCAATCAATTCTACGAAACCGAACCGGTGCATATCTCGGACCCTTATGCCCGGGTGAATGTCGACGGGTTCGGCAAGAGCCGGGTCTGGCGTGCGACCATCCCCGCAACGCCGCTGCCCAATGGTCGCCCGGCGATGCGGGATATCGTGTCCTACGAGGTGCATCTCCAGGATTTCACGGATCTGTTGCCAGTGGCCGAGGATGTCGGCAGCTCGATTCCCGCCTTTGCCATGCCGGGGCTGACCAATTCCCGCGGCGAAGCGATCGGCTTTGACCACCTGGTCAATCTCGGGATCAATACGGTGCACCTCCTGCCGATGCAGGAATTTATCCACTACCCGACGGAGGAATGGGCGGCGGGTCATGGCGATATTCCGCTGCTGCAGGAGTTGGGGATCGCCCATGAGGACTATCAATGGGGCTATCGCACCACCCATGCCTTCGCGATTGAAAGCCGCTATCGCGCCACCGGGACAGATTGGGGTGCCCAGCGCGACCAGTTCCGCGATCTGGTCCAGGCATTCCATGATGAGGGAATAGCGGTCATTATCGATATCGTCCCCAATCATACCGGCGAGAGCATGGAGGATCGCGATACGCCGCTGAACTTCTCCGGCCTGGATCGCTTCTATTATTATCGTCTCGATGAAGCGGGCGCGCATATCGGTGCCTATGGCAATGAGGTGAAGACCGAAGAGCGCCCGATGGTGCAGCGCTGGCTGATTGATCAGTGCCGCCATCTGATCGAGGAATTCGGCATTGACGGTTTCCGGATCGATCTTGCCGGCCAGCTCGACGAGCAGACCATGTATGCGCTGCGCGAGGCCCTGGGCGATGACGTGATCATCTACGGCGAGCCCTGGATTGATGTGAACGATCCCTGGATCCTCGAAAACCCCGATTGGGACTGGTATAAGGAGGATGCGCCGATCACCTTCTTCCAGGATGCCGGTCGCGACGCCCTTGTCGGCTCACCCTTCGTGCTGGAAGATCCGGCGACGGATCTGGGCTGGTCCGGTGGCAATGCCGCATTGCGCGACCAGGCCATGCTGGCCATCTCCAACCGGTTCGAGGACGAAGCAGTCTCTCCGAACCAGGGTCTGGCCTATATGGATATCCATGATAACTGGACGCTGGCCGACCGGTTTGCGCTCAATGACTGGGATGGCCGAAACGGGGTCAATGAACCGCACTACCGCATCGCCGCCGGGCTGTTTTTTACCACGCTTGGTCCGCTGGTTATCCATGGCAGCTCCGAATTCATGCGCTCGAAAGGGCTGGCTCCGCTTCACGAGCAGCATGTCGAAACCGGCTATCGCAACATCCATATCAAGGGTCGGGAAGACACGTTCAATGTCCGCACGCCCAATCAGTTCGTCTGGGAAAATGTCGGTGCCACCGCAGATGAGGGGCCGGCAGATTATGCGGGCATGCTGGACTGGTGGCGCGGCCTGATCCATTTCCGCCTGTCCGAGGAGGGCGAGGTCTTCCGCATCGCCGAGCACATCGAGGGTCATGTGACCTGGTTCGCCCCGGAGGATGCGCACTTGCTGGCCTATATGATGGGAGACTCCGTCCTGGTGGCTGCAAATGTCGGTGATGGCGAGGGCCGGATCCAGGTCGACCTGCCCGATGGCAACTGGGTTCGCATCGCTGATGGCGTGAGGATTGACCAGGAGAACGGCGTTGGCGGTGCGCTGGGTGGCGGTGACGCAACCATCACCGCTCCGGCGGGTACGCTACAGATCTGGGTTCGGCGCTAATCCCGCTCGCCAAGCAGGAAGATCAGAACCTCGTCTATGCGGGCGCGCCAGGCCGCTTCATTATGGTCGGCGCCCTCGTAGACGCGGCTGACAAAATCAGGTCCGGGGATAAATCCGCGCGCCGCCAGGGCCGGGTCAATGGCCTCCTGATAGGGCGGGTAGAGCGCGTCCAGATTGATGGTGCCGTGATCCAGCCAGAGCCGATGGTATTCAGCGTCGAGCGGCGCGTCCGCGAGAAAACTGCGCCAATAGGGGATCAGCATGGCCTGCCAGCGTTCCGCCTCCGCGCCGGAGAGCCTGCCCGAGACACGGATCGGCCAATGGGTCGAAAGCCCCGCCGCCTGACCGAAAACATCGGGATGGCGGCTGAGCGTGTAGAGCGAGATCAGCCCGCCCATGCTTGACCCCATCAATGAGGTCGAGGACGGGTCCGGCCGCGTGCGATAGGTCGCATCGATATAGGATTTTACCTCCAGGGCGATATAGTCCGCATAGCCATTGGCCAGGGGGATGGCGTCCGGAATTTCGAAAACCAGGGCGGCTTCATCCGCGGGCAGGCTTTCCACCAGGTCCTGGGGGGCGTAATCCTCCCGCCGCCGTGGCGTATTCCACAGGCCGACAATAATCGCTGGCTCGATCGCACCGCTGGCAATCAGGCGATCCATGGCCGCATCCACCTCCCAGGCCTCACCGCCATAGCTGTAACCGGGCTCAAAGAGATTCTGCCCGTCCTGCGCATAGATAACCGGATAGTCCGCATCACCATCGGCATAGCCGGGCGGAAGATAGATGGTTAGCGCGCGCGCAGCCGCATGATCGCCGGCGAAGGTTTCGATGGTCACAAGTTGGCCGCCCTGGGCAGCGACCTGTTGAGGCGGGCTTCCCGGCGATTGCGATCCTTGTCCGCAGGCCGGGATGAACAGGGTCAGCAGGCTGGCGGTGACCCAAATGAGCCGTGGCATGCGCTATTCCTCTGCAACTAGGCGAATGGCTGCGCCGCCGCCGGGGGCGAGCGGGAGGTCGAGCGTGGTCTCGGCTGAAACCTGCCGCGTCTCGATTGTCAGATCATAGGGATTGCTCCGCCAATCGGCCTGCGGGCCATCGATATAGATTTCGGCCGTATAGCCGCGACCCGGTTCAAGAAAATCAAGTGGCACAGAAAGTCTTCGCGCGCTCGCATCGGTTGCGGCACCGATATACCAGTCCGCGCTGCCGCGTTCCTGCCGGGCAAAGACGATAAATTCGCCCACATCGCCCTGCAGGGCGGCGGACTCTTCCCAATCTGTCGGGACATCGCGGATAAACTGGAAAGCATCCGGCCGGGCCTCGTAATTGGCCGGAAGGTCGGCGGCCATCTGGATCGGGCTGTAAAGGATGACATAGAGCGCCAATTGGCGCGCCAGCGTGGTTTCCACACGGTTCTCAGCGTCGTCGCCATTGGGCATGAGGTCGAAAATCCCGGGCGTGAAATCCATCGGTCCGGACAGCATGCGTGTGAAGGCGAGCATGGCGGTGTGTTCGGGCGGGTTAGGCGGTGTGCCCCAGGCATTGAATTCCTGGCCGCGCGCGCCTTCGCGTGAAATCCAGTTCGGATAGGTGCGCCGGATTCCGGTATCCTTGACCGGTTCATGGGCATTGATGGAAAGTCGGCGATCTGCTGCGGCCTCCAGCACCCGGATGTGATGGTTCACGGCATATTGCCCGTAATGCCATTCGCGTCGCTCAATACCGTTCTCGTCGATGCGGATAAGATCCTGCCCATCGGCCACATAGCCGGTTTTGACCTGCGCATAGCCGAGGCGTTCATACAGATCGAAGGCAGCCTCCATCTGGTTTTCGTAATTGGTCAGATGCCCCGAGGTCTCGTGATGGCCGACCAGCCGGACACCGCGTTCGCGTGCATAGGCTGCCAGGGCCTCGATATCGAAGTCCGGATAGGCTTCGGTGAAGGAGAAGATTGCGCCATTATTGAACCAGTCGCCGTCCCAGCCGAGATTCCAGCCCTCCACCAGCACGCCATCAAAGCCGTTCTCGGCTGCAAAATCGATATAGCGACGCGTATTCTCATTGGTCGCGCCATGCAGCGGGCCTGATCCCCAGGTCATGGTTCGGATATGCATGCCCCACCAGATACCGACATATTTTCCCGGTTCGACCCACGAGACATCCCCGAGCGCATTGGGTTCGTTGAGATTGAGAATAATATCGGAATTGATCAGCCCGACCGCCTCGTCCGCAATCTGAATGGTCCGCCAGGGGGTTACAAAGTCCTCATCGGTATGGACCGCAACGCCGTCGGGGCCCGGCGCGAGGACGATATCGAGACTGCCGCCACGCTGCTGATCGAGATAAAATCCGGAATAGTCGACCAGGGCGGCTTCATGGATCGCCATATAGGGTCCGTCATCGGGAAGGCGCAGGGTGAAGGGTGAGTGGACGCGATCAACTTCGCTGAGCGGGCTGGCCGTGTAGAGATATTCATAGCGGTTCCAGCCAGCGGCAGGGATCCACCAGCTATCGGCCTGATCGTCAACGGTGATCCGCGTCAGCTCATCCATGATGGCATGGGGTGTGTCGCCGTCGACCTCATAGCGGAAGCCAAGGCCGCTATCGAAGACGCGGACGCGCAGATCAAAGCCGCGTCCATCGGTGTCGCGGAAGCTGGCAAGGAGTTCATTGTGATGATCGCGAACAAGCCGGCGCTCGCCCCAGGGCTGTTCCCAGGTCAGGTCCTGTGTCGTGCGCGTGGTGGAGACCAAGTCGAGATCATGCTCAAGGGGAGGCTGGGTTTCAAACCGGAAGCCGAGCCGAGAGGGCTGGACCACTCTGTCGCCATCAAAGCTGACGGCATAGCGCGGGGCGCCACTCTCGCTCCACAGCTCAACCGCGATCCGGCCGTCCGGAGACGTGACCTGTTCGGCGGTATCTTCCTGAGCGCAAGCTGCAGCTGCTCCGCCAAGGACGAAGACTAGGAATGCCATAGAAAGCCGCGTGTACATGGATATCTCCCCTGATCTGCATTTTTGCAAATTTTCACAAAGTTGAACCAGAGCTGGGTCAAAAGGCAAGCAATTATGAGGATAAATGCTTCCAAAAAATCGCGAAAAAATCACTGAGGGGAGGCGTTTCTGGCTGCCGACAGGCTCGGGCTCACGCTTGTCCCTGTCAGCGTCAAGGCTACGTCACAAAAGCCGGTTAGGCATCAGGAAAACAGGGGGATATCCAATGCAAAACTCGATCTCGTGCTTCGGTCTTTCAGCCATCTCGGCGCTGTGCCTGTCCGCATGTGCGTCGAATCCGGCCACTGACGCCCGGGCGGCGCCGGTGGACCCGTCCGGCTATGCGGATGCAACCTGGGACCGGGCCCGCAGCGAGGTCGTGGCGCGCTTGAACGAACCCGTCCGCCCGCAGAATGCCCGGAATGTCATTCTCTTCATCGCGGACGGCATGAGTATCTCCACGATCACCGCGGCGCGCATCTATGACGGACAATCACGCGGCGAATCCGGCGTGGAGAACCTTCTCAGCTTCGAGCAGTTTCCCAATAGCGCTCTGATCCGCACCTATGATGCCACACAACAAGTGCCGGACTCCGCCTCGACCGCGACGGCCATGGTCACAGGGATCAAGACCCGCGCGGGCGCAATCTCGCTGGGGCGGGATCAGTATCTGGACGCCTGCGCGGTTGATGCGGCGCTGCCGGCCACGATGATGGAATTGGCCGAGACCAGGGGCCTGGCGACGGGAGTTGTTTCCTCGGCCCGGATCACCCACGCCACCCCGGCGACCCTGTACGCCCATTCCATATCGCGCAGCTGGGAGAATGACGGCGAGATTCCCGATTATGCGGTCAATGCGGGTTGTATCGACATCGCCTCCCAGCTGATCGCCTTCAACCATGGTGACGGCCCGGAGGTCGCGCTGGGCGGTGGCCGGGGCAGCTTCCTGCCTGCGGATGCGGGCGGCGTTCGCGAGGATGGTCGCGATCTGACCGCCGAGTGGCAGTCCTCGGGCCGGGCCTACGTCTCGGATGCGGCGGGCCTGCGGGCACTGGACCCCTTGTCCGGTCCGCCGGTGCTTGGGCTCTTCACCAATTCCCATCTCAGCTATGCCGCGGACCGTGATGACGCGGTCGAGCCCTCGCTGGCGGAGCTGACGGGATTCGCCATTGATCGACTGTCCGGCGATGAGGACGGTTTTTTCCTCATGGTCGAGGCGGGCCGTGTCGATCATGCGCATCATGGTACGAATGCCTATCGTGCGCTGACCGACATGCAGGCCTTTGATGCTGCAATACGGGCCGCACTGGCGCGTGTGGACCTCGACGAGACGCTGATCCTGGTGACAGCGGATCATGGGCACACGTTCGAGATTGCGGGCTACCCGATGCGTGGCAATCCCATTCTCGGCCTGGCCCGGTCTGCCGATCCTGCCGAGCCCGGGGCAGACGCTTTCATTTTGCAGGATCAGAATGGCCTGCCCTATACGACGCTGGGCTATCTCAATGGTCCCAATGTGCGCCGCACGGGCGGCGAGGCGCTTACCGAAGCGGCTGTTCTGGACCCGGATTACCGGCAGGAGGCCGCGGTTCAGATGTGGTCCGAGACCCATTCGGGCACGGATGTGGCGCTGTTCGCTAATGGCCCGCGCGCCTATTATTTCGATGGGTCGCTGGAACAGAACACGATTTTCCACCTCATCGTCGAGGCTTATGGCTGGGGCGTTGGCACTGCCGAGGATTAGGGTGAAACCGAGCTGCGCGATCCGCGGTAGGGTGCGCCCACCACTTCACACTTGCGCGAGACGTCTGGGATAAGCGACGCGCGCGCCTATCTTTGTAGGCAAGGCGCCGAACGCGGTTCGGCGGCGACATCGATCAGCAAGGAGACACATCATGTCCAAGCGCTATTCCAAGAATGCCGATGCCATTGCCCGCCTGAGCGAGGAAGAATATCGCGTCACCCAGCAGGATGGTACGGAACGGCCTTTCACCGGAGCGCTGACTGACAATAAGGCCGTCGGCCTCTATGTGGATGTCGTCTCCGGCGAGCCGCTCTTCACCTCGATGGACAAGTATGACAGCGGCTGCGGCTGGCCGAGCTTCGTCAAGCCGGTCGAGGATGAGCATATCAATGAGCTGCGCGACATATCGCACGGGATGATCCGGACAGAAGTCCGCTCGACCCATGGCGACAGCCATCTCGGACATGTTTTCACCGATGGTCCGGCGGACCGGGGCGGGTTGCGCTATTGCATCAATTCCGCCTCCCTGCGCTTCATACCCGTGGAGGCGCTGGACGACGAAGGCTATGGCGAATACGCGCCGCTCTTCAAAGATCAGGGCGCAGCCGGCTAGGCACTGGCCCGGCTTGCGACGGGTTCGGCGAGTTTCTCCATATGCTCCAATAGCCGCATGCCGGCCTGGGAGCAGGTGAGCTGGCCGCCCAGATCCGCAGTCCATTCACCGGCCTCATGCATACGCGCGACGGCCTGGCGGATCAGTGCAGCCGCCCGGGCTTCACCGAGGCCGCTTTCCAGCAATTGTGCTGCGCTTTCAATGGCGCCGAAGGGATTGGCCTTGTCTGCACCGGCGATATCCGGTGCCGAGCCGTGAATGGGCTCGAACAGGCCGGGGCGTTGATCGCCCAGCGAGGCAGAGCCCAGTAGCCCGATCGAGCCGGGCAGCATGGAGGCCTCGTCGCTGAGGATGTCACCGAACATGTTCTCCGTCAGCACGACATCAAAATCGCGCGGTGCGCGGATAAGATGCATGGCTGCGGCATCCACATACATGTGATCCAGTTCGATATCCGGATAATCGCGCGCGCCCATTTCACTGACAGTCTCGCGCCAGAGTTTCGAGGTGGTCAGCACATTGGCCTTGTCGACCGAGGTCAGACGGCCGCGTCGCAGTCGTGCGGTCTCGAAGGCGATTTTTGCGACCCGCTCGATCTCGCCGCGGCTATAGGTGCATTTGTCACTGGCAAAATCGGCACCGCGCTCGCGCTCGCCGAAATAAATCCCTCCCGTCAGCTCCCGCACAATGAGCAGGTCGGCCCCTTCGATCAGTTCCCGGCGCAAGGGCGAGCGGTCTGACAGGGCGCGATGGACGCTAACCGGCCGGAGATTGGCATAGACGCCGAGGGCCTTGCGCAAGGCAAGCAGTCCCGCCTCCGGGCGCGAGGGCGCGTCATCCCATTTCGGTCCGCCAACTGCGCCGAGGAAAATGGCATCGGCAGACTGGCAGGCCTTTAGCGTTCGCTCGGTCAGAGGCTCACCATGCTGGTCGATCGAGGCACCGCCGAACACATGGGTTTCAAAACGGATCTGCAAACCGCTCAACTGGGCGGCACGTTCGATCACCGCCTGGGCGACGCGTGTGACTTCCGGACCGATCCCGTCGCCGGGCAGGAGGACAATTTCATAACTCATGACAGGGTTTCTTCGTAGGCTTGTATGGCGGGCATGTTGGCGAGCAGGAAGCCGAGCTGGTCCGTCCCGTGGAGCAGGCAATGCTTGGCGAAGGCCTCGATTTCGAAACTGAACCGCTGGCCGCCCGCGATACGAACCTCCTGCTGCGCCAGATCGATGGCAATCTCGGCACCTGGATTGTCGAGCAGCCAGGCGTGAATATCGCCAGGTGCGACAATCGGCAGGAGCCCGTTCTTGGACGCGTTGGAGCGGAAGATGTCAGCAATCTCGCTGGAGATGACGGCGCGGAAGCCATAATCGAGCAGGGCCCAGGGCGCGTGCTCACGAGAGGATCCGCAGCCAAAATTGCGCCCGGTCACCAGGATGGATGTAACAGCCGGTTCGCAGCCGGCCAGCGGATTGTCGTTGCGCGGCGCGCCGGATGCCTCAAACCGCCAGTCATGGAAAGCGAAGCGGCCGAGACCCTCACGGCTGGTCGTGGTCAGGAAACGGGCCGGGATGATCTGGTCCGTATCAATGTTTTCCTGGCTCAGCACGTAGCTGCGGCTGGTAAACGGGTAGGAGGGTTGATCAGGCATGTTCGACCTCCGCCAGGCTGGCCGGGTCGGTGACCCTGCCGGCAATGGCCGCTGCTGCGGCAACAGCAGGACTTGCCAGGATTGTCCGTACGCCGGGGCCTTGCCGACCCTCGAAATTGCGATTGGAGGTCGAGACGATCAACTCACCAGGCTCGCCCTTATCCCCATTCATGGCGATGCACATGGAGCATCCCGCTTCGCGCCACTGGGCTCCGGCCGCCTTGAAGATCTGGTCCAGTCCTTCCTGTTCTGCCTGATGCTTGATCAGAACCGAGCCGGGAACCACCAGCGCTGTAACACCGTCACGAACCCGTCGGCCTTTCATAACCGCGGCTGCTGCGCGTAAATCCGACATGCGCGAATTGGTGCAGGAGCCGATGAAGACCCGGTCAACCAGGGCGCCGGCAATCGTCGCGCCAGCCTTCATTTGCATATAATCTAGGGCTTTTTGGTCGGAAGCCGAGCGGGCCTGCGGAATTCTGGCATCGATCGCGATACCGGTATCGGGCGCCGTGCCCCAGGTGACCATGGGTTTGAGGCCCTCGACATCAATCTCGACCATCTTGTCGAATACGGCATCCGGATCGGAGCGGAGTGCTGACCAGCGCTCGATGGCAGTCTCCCACGCGGCGCCGGAGGGGACGCGCTTGCGACCCTTGAGATAGTCGAATGTCGTTGCGTCCGGGGCGATCAAACCGGCCCGGGCACCTGCCTCAATGGACATGTTACACAGGGTCATGCGGCCGTCCATGTCGAGGGCTTCAATGGCTTCGCCGGTGTATTCGATGACATGGCCCGTCCCGCCATCAATCCCGATCTTGGCGATGATAGCCAGGATCAGGTCCTTGGCCGTGACCTGCGGTCCCGGGGTGCCAGTCAAATGTACGCGCATGGATTTCGGCTTGCGCTGCAACAGGCATTGCGTCGCCAGGACATGCCCGACTTCAGTTGTCCCGATACCGAAGGCCAGTGCACCGAAGGCACCATGGGTCGCGGTATGGCTGTCACCGCAGACAATGGTCATGCCAGGCTGGGTGGCGCCGAGCTCGGGGCCCATCACATGCACCACACCGCGATGGGCGCTTTCCCAGCCATGCAGTTCAATCCCATGTCGGGCGACATTGGCATACAGAGTCTCGACCTGGCTCGCATTGGCCGCGCTGGCATAGGGCGGCGCCTCACCGGCCTTGAAGGGCAGGGTCGGGGTGGAATGATCAATGGTCGCGAGCGTGCGGTCGGGACGCCGCACCGGCAGATCCTGATCTTCGAGCAGGCTGAAGGCCTGCGGCGAAGTCACCTCATGCACGAGGTGGAGGTCAATGTAGAGGATGGCCGGCGTCTCAGCGCTTTCTGCTCGGACCTGGTGATGTGCCCAGATCTTCTCGAACAGGCTAAGCGACATGCTGAACCTCCATACTGTCATTATGGACCGGGGTCAGCCAGTTCCAGCGATCTTCCGTCTCGCCCTTGAACAGCCCGAAAAACCTCTGCTGCAGCAATTCTGTGACCTCGCCACGACCGCCGGCGCGCACAACATGATCATCAACCGACCGAACCGGCGTGATTTCCGCAGCCGTACCGGTGAAGAAAATCTCGTCCGCGACATACAGGCTCTCGCGCGACAGGGTCTGTTCGCGAACATCAAACCCTTCAGCTTCCGCCAGCTTGATCACCGCATCGCGGGTCAGGCCCGAGAGGATGGACGATGAGCTCGGCGGCGTGCGGATTACGCCATCGGTGATGACGAAGATATTCTCACCGGCGCCTTCGGAGACCAGCCCGTTCACATCCAATCCGATCCCCTCATCATATCCGCGCGAATGGGCTTCGTGGGAGATCAGGACCGAGGAGAGGTAATTGCCGCCGGCCTTGGCGCCGGTCGGGATGGTATTGGGCGCCGGGCGATTCCAGCTGGAGATGCAGCAATTCACGCCCTTGGCCAGGGCGTCCTCGCCCAGATATGCGCCCCAGGGGAAGGCCGCAATTGCGACTTCGATCTTGGTCGCGGCCCCCGGCAGGACGCCGATACCGCCATAGCCGAAGAAGCCGATAGGCCGGATATAGGCGTCATTCAGCCGGTTCGAGCGCACTACATGGCGGCAGGCCTCGAAAATCTCTTCCTCGGAGAAGGGAAAGGCCATGTGATAGACGCGCGCACTGTCGAAAAAGCGGCGCACATGTTCTTTCAGTCGGAAGATTTGCGGCCCGGAAGGGGTGGCATAGGCGCGGATGCCCTCGAAGACGGAGGTGCCATAATGCAGGGCATGGCTGAGAATATGGGTCTGGGCGTCATGCCAGTCGATGAGCTCGCCATTACGCCAGATGAAGTCGGTTTCCTGAATGGACATAATACTCTTCCTTAAACAGCCGCGTGCTGAAGAACCGGTTCTGCGGCGGGTCTATAATAGGGGTTATCGCGCTCGAAGGCGAAAAGCAGGGAATCGATGGCCGCGGTGACAATGTCCGGGCCGCGGGCGCGGCCGCGGACGCGGCGATCCTCGAGATCGACCTCGATCTCGGCGAGGAATTCACGCCCGCTGCTGGTTCGGATCATCCGAGTTTCCAGCGATACTACATCGGCCTTGATGCCGGTGATCTGCTGCACGGCGGCAAAGGCTGCCGCAACGGGGCCCTCGCCGGAAGCAATGTCAGACACGCGCCCGCGATCAGGATGGGAGAGCTCGACCCGGGCGAATTGCTTCGGCTTGGGACCGGTGGTCGTGCGCAATTCTGTTCGCAGCACGGTCCAGGCTGAACCACTTGGAGAGTAACCCTCCATAATCGCGACCAGATCGGCATCCATCACCTCGCCATGGGCATCGGCGACATCCTTGAAGGCGGTGAAGATTTCGTCCAGACGCTCCGGCTCGGGCTGATAACCCAGCTGGCTCAGCCGCTGGGCGAGGGCGTGCTTGCCCGAATGCTTGCCCAGAACCAGCGCAGAGCCGGGCGCGCCGACGCTCTCCGGCGTCATGATTTCATAGGTGCGGCGGTCAGCGATCATGCCGTGCTGGTGAATGCCGGCCTCGTGAGCGAAGGCATTCTTGCCGACGATGGCCTTGTTCGGCGCGACGCTCGTCCCGGTCAGGCGCATCAGCTTCTGGCTCGCCGCCCAAAGCCTGGTCGTCTCGATACCGGTATGGGTGCCATAAATATCGGCTCGGACGTTCAGCGCCATGACGGCCTCTTCCAGGGAACAATTGCCGGCGCGTTCGCCGATCCCATTGACCGCGCACTCGATCTGTCGTGCGCCACCCTGAACAGCGGCGAGGCTGTTGGAGACGGCCAGGCCCAGATCATTGTGGCAATGGGTAGAGAAAATCACATGCTCGGGTCGTTTCACCTGCGCAACGAGTCGTTCGAAGACCTGGCGGATCTCGCCGGGCTCGCTTACGCCGACCGTGTCGGGGACGTTGAGTACATCCGCACCGAATTCGGCTGCGCAACTCATCGCATCGATCAGGAAATCATCTTCAGTGCGCAGCGCATCCTCGGCAGAGAACTCAATCTCGTCGAAGGTTTGCGAGGCATAGGTCAGCGCGGTTTCGATCGCTTTGAGCACTTCCATGCGCGACATGCGCAGCTTGGCCTCGCGGTGAATGGGGCTGGTCGCCAGGAAGATATGGATACGGCGATTGCGGGCATTGGCCAGGGCCTCCGCCGCCGCATCAATATCAGACATTGTGGCACGCGACAGCGAACACAGGGTCGGACCACTGACTTCCGCGGCGATCTGCTTGATCGCCGCCGTATCGCCAGGCGAGGCAGCGGCGAAACCGGCTTCGATGACGTCCACGCGCATCTCGGCCAGGATATGGGCGAGCTCGAGCTTTTGCTCCGGCGTCATGGAAAAGCCGGGTGCCTGTTCGCCATCGCGCAGCGTGGTGTCGAATATCCGGACGCGGTCCGGATTTATTGCGGATGTCGACATGATGCATCTCCCGCGGGCGTTGCCGCCGCTGCGATATGTGCGGCGATGGGCTGTTGGACCGAAATGACATCGAACAGGCGCGAGACCTGGCGCATCAGAACATCGATACGTCTTTCTCCGCCGCGAGCGGTGATGTCGACATTGATCTCGGCCATACCGCCGGCCGGCGCGGATTTCGCCATGGCGCAGATTTCATAGCCACGGCGTTCGATAAGGCCGATGAGACGCACCAGGGCGCCTTCACGGTCGGCGATCCGAATAGTCAGGGTGTGAGTCATCTAGTCCTCCATCATGTCGGCATTGGATTTGCCCGGCGGCACCAGCGGCCAGACATTTTCGCGCGGATCGATCAGGCAGTGCGCCAGGATCGGACCGGTCGCCGACAGCAGTCGGTCGATCGCTGCGGGCACCTCGTCGCGCGCGTGAATTGTGAAAGCCTCGACGCCGAATGAGCGTGCGACTTCGGCGAAGTCGGGATTGTCGTAGAGATCAATCTCCGAGAAATTCTGGTCGAAAAAATATTCCTGCCATTGGCGCACCAGGCCGAGGGAGGAATTGTCCAGCAGCAGGATCTTGATCGGCACGCCATAGCGCCGGGCGGTGGCCAGCTCCTGGATATTCATCATGATTGATCCATCACCCGTGACGGTGATGACCTGCGCATCGGGGCGTTCCATCGCCGCGCCGATCCCGGCGGGCAGGCCATAGCCCATCGCGCCCAGGCCGGCACTCGTCAGATGATGCTCCGGGCGGGAAAAGCGGCAATGCTGCGCCACCCACATCTGGTGCTGCCCGACATCGCAGGCAGCAATAAAGCTGTCGCCAGCCGCTTCCGACAATTTCCTGAGCAGGGCGGGTGCGAAAATACCCGATCCCGGCGCACCGTCATAATCAAAGGCATGGCGGGCATTGCGATCAGCGCACTCCTCGCGCCAGGGGTCGATATCGAGATAACCCGGGTCAAGCCGGGCCAGCGCGTCCCCGATATCACCAGCGATGCCGGCATCGACATCGCGCAGCTTGCCGATTTCTGCCCGATCCAGGTCCATGTGGATGATGCGGGCATTGGGGGCGAAACTGTCCGGCTTGCCGGTGGCCCGGTCATCAAAGCGTGCGCCGCAACAGATCAGGAGATCACTTTCCTGGACTGCAACATTGGCCGCTCGGGTGCCGTGCATGCCCAGCATGCCCAGATAGTTTTTCGCCTCGGGATTGGCGCAGCCGATCGCCTTCAGGGTGGCGACGGTGGGAATGCCCGTACGGGCCATGAAATCGCGAGCGGCTTCAACCGCACCACCCAGCGCAATCCCTCCGCCCATATACAGGACAGGCTTTTTCGCAGTGGTCAGCAGGGCCGTCGCCGCATCAATCTCGGAGCTGGACGCTCGCGACGGCCCTGCTGCAGGCTGAGATTGGGGGGGTAAAATATGTCCAACCTCGGCCTGTAGCGTGTCCTTGGGTAGATCGACCAGAACCGGTCCGGGTCGACCGCCCTCGGCAATTTCGAAGGCTTCCCGGATCAACGCCGGGATTTCCGCCGCCTGGCGGACGATGATGGAGTGTTTGACGACCGGCAGACTCATGCCGAAGACATCGACTTCCTGGAAGGCATCCGTACCCATGAGACCCGTTGGAACCTGTCCTGTCAGCACGACCATGGGGACGCTGTCCAAATAGGCATTGGCGATGCCGGTCAGCAGGTTGGTGGCGCCTGGCCCGGAGGTGGCGAGGCAGACACCTGCCTTGCCGGACAGGCGCGCCTGGGCATCTGCGGCGAAGCTCGCCGCCTGTTCATGCCGAACCAGGATATGCTCCAGGCTGGAGCCCACCAACGCATCATAAACCGGCATGATGGCGCCGCCGGGATAGCCGAAAATGCGCGTTACGCCGAGCTCCTCCAGCGTGCGAACGACCCAATGCGCGCCGGTGGTGCGGACGCGGCGTTCGGCTTCAGGCGCTGTGGTGGGAAGGGCGGTCATCAATCTACTCCTGAACGCGCGCTAGTGCGCGTTGGCGCCGGGCTGGAGCCAGGGCATGTCAGCGCGCAGCTGCGCGCCGGTCTTCTCGATCGGGTGGTTCAGATCCTGGCGCAGCAAGGCGTTGTATTGCGGCTTGCCGGCCTGGTTCTCGGTGATCCATTCACGGGCGAAAGTGCCGTCCTGAATGTCCTTCAAGACCTCGCGCATGCGCGCCCGTGTCTCGTCATTGATCACGCGCGGACCGGAGCGCAGATCGCCATAAATCGCGGTTTCGGAGATGAATTCATGCATCTTCTCCAATCCGCCCTCATAGAGCAGATCAACGATCAGCTTGAGCTCGTGCAGGCATTCGAAATAGGCGACTTCAGGTTGGTAGCCGGCCTCGGTGAGCGTTTCAAAACCGGCCAGGACCAGCTCCGTCGCACCGCCGCACAGAACGGCCTGTTCGCCGAAGAGGTCAGTCTCGGTCTCTTCGGCGAAATTGGTTTCGATCACACCGGAATTGGCTCCGCCGATGCAGGATGTGTAGGCCAGGGCGCGTTCCTTGGCGCGACCGGTCGCATCCTGATGAACCGCAAACAGGCAGGGCACGCCGCGGCCACGCTCATATTCACGACGAACGAGATCGCCCGGGCCCTTCGGCGCGACCAGCATGACATCGATATTTTCCGGCGGCGTAACCCGACCGAAATGGACCGAGAAGCCATGGGCGAACATCAGCGCATTGCCCGCTTCCAGCTGATCGGCGATCTGGGTGCGATAAATCTCCTCATGGCTCATGTCCGGGGTGAGGATCATGATGATGTCAGCGGCCTTGGCTGCTTCGGCAGGCTCGGCGGTTTGCAAACCGTCCTCGGCGGCACGCGCAGCGCCCTTGCCGCCAGCACGAACGCCGACAATCACCGAGCAACCGCTCTCCTTGAGGTTCATGGCGTGGGCGCGGCCCTGGCTGCCATATCCGATAATGGCGATGGTCTCGGCCTTGAAAGCAGTCGTGTCGACCTCGAAGTCGGCGCGCCGCGGCGCCGGGGTCTGGGATGAGCGGGTCATGCGAAAATCTCCTGATCGGAAACGGGTTTGTCCTGTTGGGTTGAAATCGGTACCGGGCTTGTCACTGCGCCTTTGGAGGCGGAGCTGACCAGGCGGGAGAACTTGTCGAAGACGCCGCCCATGGCATTGGGAGCGGGCGGGGTCCAATTCTGTCGGCGCGCTTCCAGATCGGCGTCGATATCGACCCGGCGCGCGGTCACATCAATGCAGATCTTGTCGCCATCCTCGATCAGCCCGATCGGGCCGCCAGCGGTGGCTTCCGGGCTGACATGACCGATGACGAAGCCCTTTGAGGCGCCGGAAAAACGGCCATCTGTGATCAGGGCGACATCTTCGCTCAGGCCCTGGCCGACCAGGGCCGCGGTAACGCCCAGCATTTCGCGCATCCCGGGGCCGCCCTGCGGTCCCTCGCGGCGGATGACAACAACATCCCCGGCCTTGATCTGATTGGCTTCAACGGCGTGGAAGGCGTCTTCCTCGCGTTCAAAGACCCGCGCTGTGCCAGTGAAATCTGTGCGCGAATGGCCGGACAGTTTCAGAACCGCACCCTCCGGGGCCAGATCGCCGTAGAGGATACGAAATCCGCCATCGGGTTTGACCGGTTGATCAACCGGGTAAATCACCCTCTGGTTCGGCGCTTCCTCGGCGGTGGCGAATTCCTCGAACAGGGATTTGCCAGAAACGGTAGGCGTGTCAGAAAGCCGGCCCGCCTCCATCAGTTTTTGCCCGAAAACCCGCGTGCCGCCGGCCAGGAACATATGATGGGCGAGAAAGCGCCCGCCGGGTTTGAGATCCGTAATCACCGGGGCGGTCGCCGAGACTTCATCGAATATATCAATCGAGAACGGCTCGCCAGCCTCGGCGGCAATTGCCGCCAGGTGCAGGACCGCATTGGTAGAACCGCCACTGGCCGAAGCGGCGATGGCCGCGTTCTTCAGCGATTGGGGGGAAATGAAGCGACGGGGCGAGCTGCCGGCTTCGACCAGTGACATCACCAGGCGGCCGCACGCATGTGCAGCCTCTGGCTTTTCCGGGTGGGGGGCCGGAATATCATTTGCGCCCATGGGTGAAAGGCCCAGCATGGACAGGATCATCGCCATCGTATTGGCAGTGAATTGGCCGCCGCAGGCGCCTTCGCCCGGGCAGGCCTTTTCCTCGACGGCCTTGAGTTCGGCATCATCAATGGCGCCGCAGGCATGGGCGCCGACGGCTTCGAACACATCCTGGATGGACAGGTCCTGATCACCCTTGCGCCCGGGCATGATTGTGCCGCCGTAAAGGATGCAGCCGGGGATATCCATCCGCACCAGGGCCATGGCCGCAGCCGGGATGGTCTTGTCGCAGCCGCACAGGATCACAACACCATCCAGGCTGTGACCGCGAACGGCGAGCTCGATGGAATCGGCGATAACTTCCCGCGAGATCAGCGAGGCGCGCATGCCCTCCGTCCCCATGGAGATCCCGTCGGAGACGACAACCGTGTTGAAGTCAACCGGATAGCCGCCGCCTTCCCGCACGCCGGTGCGAACCGGTTCGGCCAGGCGGTCGAGATGGATGTTGCAGGGTGTCACCGTGGTCCAGGTATTGATCACCCCGATCATCGGCTTGGCAAAGTCCTCGTCCTGCATGCCGGTCGCGCGCAGCATCGCGCGTGCGGGCGCCCGCGCGGCACCGGCAATAATCGCATCAGAGTTTTTTCGGTTGTTCTGGGTCATCATTTTGTCCGGGCCAAAACGAAAAACCCCGCTCCGGAGGAGCGGGGTTTTTCGTGTCTGCCTTAGGTCTTTCCTAGTTGGCAGGCGCGAGGGCCGCTCCCATTATGTGGGCGGTAATTACGACAAGTACGAGAAGAAGGAGGCCAAGACCAATGGCCCGCTCGCCCGTTGGGGCGGCCGCGACTTTCGCTCTAGCGATGTCCTGACGCTGGTCCATCTGGATCCATTCCTTAACTCTGTTGCGCTGCAGCGTTACGCGATCTGATCAGGATTGCAAGGCGGAAAATGCAAAAATCGTGTTTTTTTTGATCCCAACCGCAGTCAACGGGCAAAAATATTTCGCGCATCTATAACGCTCGCGCGCGCCCGCGCGAGGGCTGGCGTTCAGCGAAAGCGATCATGGCAGGGCCGGGCCGGCATGCGGCGGGGTCGGGCTGCGCGCCTATAGCGATGATTTGGGGCGAGCAGGTGCGCGCCCATTCTGCCGAAGATCAGCATCGGAAAGGCGCATGGGGCTTAGGATTCGCGGCGCCGGGCCGGAGGTGTCCACCAGGCCGCGATGACGGATCTGGGGGTCATTGAGGGCGTCCAGGACCGTATTGATCGGACCTGCCGGAATACCCGCTGCTTCCAGCGCGGCGAGCAGATCGGTGCGCGAATAGGTCCTGGTGCGCTTGGAAATTTTTTCTATCAGAACGTCGCGTTGCGCAACACGTTTGGCATTGGTGGCGAAATTCTGTTGCACCGCATCATCAAATCCGAGAATGCGGCACAGACGCTCGAACTGGGCGTCATTCCCGCAAGCAATGATGACCGGTCCGTCCGCGGTCGGAAAATCCTCATAAGGTACGATGTTGGGATGCGAATTCCCCATGCGGGCGGGCGATTGGCCGGTCACCAGGGCATTCATCGCCTGATTGCCGAGCACACCGACCATGCAGTCGAACAATGCCATGTCGATATGTTGGCCGCGTCCTGTCTCCTCGCGTTGCCGCAGGGCGGCCTGAATGGCGATCGTCGCATAAAGGCCCGTGAAAATGTCGGCAAAGGCGACGCCCATTTTCTGCGGCGGACCGTCGGCTGGACCGGTGATGTCCATGATCCCGCTCATCGCCTGGATCATCACATCATAGCCGGCCCGGTGCGCATAAGGCCCGGTCTGGCCAAAACCGGTGACAGAACAGTAGATCAGCCCGGGATGACGAGCGCTGAGTGTTGCGTAATCCAGCCCGTGCCTGGCCAGACCCCCAACCTTGAAATTCTCGATCAGGACATCGGCCTCGCCGATCAGTGCCAGCAGGGCCGCATGGTCGTCTGCTTTTGTAAAATCGAGGCAAACCGAGCGCTTGCCACGATTGCAGGCGTGAAAATATGCGGCGGATGCTGACCCGTCGGCTTCCTCGACCCAGGGCGGACCCCAGCTGCGCGTATCATCGCCGCCCGGGCTCTCGACCTTGATCACCTCTGCGCCGAGATCGGACAGGGTTTGACCCGCCCAGGGCCCGGCCAAGATACGGGCCATTTCAACGACTTTTATGCCGTGAAGCGGTGCGTTGTTAGATGTCATTCCGGATCCGGGAAACGTGGCGAGCGCTTCTCAAGGAAGGCGCGATAGCCTTCGCGGAAATCCGCGCTGTCAAAAGCATCATGGAAGGCGCGGCGTGTTTCTGGCGTTTCTGCGGTGAGCCCGGCCTCTATCTGGCGGATAAAGTCTTTGGACAGCCTGGCCGTTTGCGCGGAGCGCTGCAGGAGGAGATCGCGATAGGCCTCGACCTCCGGCCCGAGCTGATCGGCGGGCAGGGCGCGCTGGATCAGGCCGATCCGCAGGGCTTCGGACGCATCCAGGGTCCGGCCGGAATAGAGAATATCGCGGGCATAGGCCGGGCCGACCGCGCTTACCAGCCGCCTTGTATCATTGAGCGGATAGACCAGGCCCAGCTTTGACGGCGTAATGGCGAATTTGCTGGTTTCGCTGGCGAAACGAATATCGCAGGAGAGGGCGATGCCGCAGCCGCCGCCAACGCAGGCGCCATCAATCATGGCCAGTGTCGGTTTGGAAAAGTCCGCGAGACTGTCCAGGGCGCGCGCGATGGCATCATTATAGCGTTCGGCGCGTTCCGGGCTGGCATAGACGGCCTCGAACTCCCCAATATCCGCGCCGGAAGCGAAACTCCCGCCGGTTCCGCGCACAATCAGGAGCCGGATTTGTGGTGCCGCTTCGGCTTCCGCCAGCAGGTCCGGCAGCTGCGCCCACATCGCCTCGGTCAAGGCATTGCGCTTGCTCGGCCGGTTGAGCACCAGCTCCGCATAATGGGCGTGGCGTCGCAGGTAGAGGTCTGGATCGGACATGGGAAGATCTTGCGGGATTGCCCTTCAAGAGCAATCCCCTTGCGCAGATTTCCCATTGCCAATCCTGCCCGGTCGGTCTGGGCTCAGACCTCCGAGAAGGCTTTGCCATCCGTGCGCGTCAGCCCCATAACGGCCGGGCGCGGCGGCATGTCCGGCGCAAAGTCCGGCCAGCGCGTGGATGGATCAGCGAAGGTCGAGGCCCGGGCATGATCGGGGAAATCCTCCCCATCCTGACCCGGGTGCTGTACCGCGAGGAAGAATGTTTCCTCATCGTCCGACAGGCGCGGCCCGCAAATCTCAGCACCGGTGGGCGCGCGGAAAAGCATGAGCGAGCGGCCGCGCTCGGCGCCTTCCGTCTCGACACGCCAGATACCATTGGCCGTTTCATTGAGAACTTCGCTGCCATCCGTTGAGACATAAAGCCGATTGGCGCTGTCCATCTCGCCATTATCCGGCGCCCCGAACCAGCCGCTCGGGCTTAGCCCGGGCCCCCAGCTTGCAGCGACGGCAGGGTCGTCGGGATTGCCGCATCGGATCAGGATTTCCCAGCGTGCATTCACGGCCGCGAAATCGCCATCTGGTTCGATGATCTCAATGATATGGCCAAAGGCATTCGGGCCGCGTGGATTGGCAGCATCGGTCTGATCTTCGCCGCGGCGTGTATTATTGGTCAGCATCACATAAACCCGGCCGGTCTGGGCATTGGGTTCAACATCCTCCGGGCGATCCATCGGTGTGGCTCCCAGAAGGTCGGCAGCGCGTCGCGTTTCGATCAGTACCTCGGCCTGGCTTGCAAACCCGTTATCCGCGGTGAGTGGACCCTCGCCGTGAATCAACGGCATCCACAGCACGCTGCCATCCGCGTCAAAGCGCGCGACATAGAGAATGCCGTCATCCAGCAAGTCACGATTGGCGGCGCGATCGGACGCGTCATATTCCGCAGCCGTCACAAATTTATACACATAATCAAAGCGTTGATCGTCGCCCATATAAACGACGACCTGACCGCTCGGAGCGATGACGCTTTCCGCACCCTCATGTTTGAAACGGCCCATCGCTGTGCGCTTCTTGGGCGTGGATGTCGGGTCCATCGGGTCAATTTCGACAATCCAGCCGAAGCGATTGGGTTCATTGGGCTCCTGGGAGATATCGAAACGGGATTCATGACGCCCCCAGGGATACCAGCCGCCCGGCACACCGTATCGTGCGTGATTGGCCTGTTCCGGCCCGTCCGTGCTGCCCATGAAATAGCCGTTGAAATTCTCTTCTGCGAGCAAGTAGGTACCCCAGGGGGTAATGCCGCCAGCACAATTATTCAGCGTTCCGGTGACAAAGCGGCCGTCCGGGTCCGCCGACGTGGCGAGGCGTGAATGTCCAGCCGCCGGGCCGGTGAGTTCGATACCCGCGGTCCGGGCGGTCAAACGGCGATTATAGGGCGAGTCCTGAACCGGCTCCCACCGCCCGTCCGTATTGACGATCTCGACAATCGAACCGCCATGCGCCGCCTGTTCAATAGCGCATTCCTCGGCCGTGGCCTCGCGCCCCGCCTTGCCCGGGAACATGAGGTCGGCAATCGTGTATTCATGATTGACGCAGAGCAGGGCGCGCTGGCGGCCCATATCATCCGCATCAAGCTGTATGAAGCCTATGAAATCATTATTGTACCCGAAGCGAGCCTCTTGCTCCTCGACGCTCTGATTGAGCGGATCGAAGGCACCAAGTCCGGGCCGAAGCGGATCGCCCCACCGGATAATCACATGATCCTCAAGACCGCCGGCAGCGTGATGGGTGGTGTCGACCCCGCGCTCGGGTTCAATGAGGCGCGAGACTGTGTCCGTCTCCGCCGCTTCATCGGCGCAGGCTGACAGCGGCAGTGTCGCCGCGACTGCGGTTCCGCCCATCAGTGCAATGACGCCGCGCCGTGAGTAGCGCTGCTCGATGACGTCGCTGATGCCAGCCGCCTGGCCGACGCGTGGATTGACGGACTTATCCTCGAATTCGCGTTCGATTCTTTCGCTCATGGGAGACACCTGCGGGCATGGATTGAAGCTGTCGCGGTGATAGCACATGCCTGTTGGAGCGGCGATCAGAGATTGCCCGAAATTTGATGTTTATTGGCGACTAGCGGCTAGTCCCGGTGATAGGGCGTGCCGGCAAGAATGGAGACCGCCCGATAAAGCTGTTCAGCCATCATTATGCGCACAAGCTTATGCGGCCAGACGGTATCACCGAAGGCAAGCATCAGGTCTGGCCTCGGCAATTGATTGTGATCATGCCCGTCGGCACCGCCGATACAGAAGACGGTTTCGCGCACACCATCATCGCGCCATGAGGCCAGTGTCTGCGCGAGTTTTCGGGCCGGCATTGACCGGCCACGTTCATCCAGCAGGACGAGGCGTGCGCCAGCTGGCAGGAGGTCGGCCAGGGCGCGGCTTTCATCGGTCCGGGATTTCAGAGCGCGTGTGTCGATTTCCGTTTCTGTGAGCGGCCCCATGCCGAGCGGGCGGCCAGTGGCGCTCGCCCGCGCGATATAGTCGTCGGTCAGACTGCGCTCCGGGCCGGATTTCAGCCGGCCCAGGGCGGCGATCGTCAGCTTCACCTAGGACAACGCCGTCTCTGGTGTCGCGCTATCGGGCTCGACGGACCACATTTTCTCGAGATTGTAGAAGCTGCGGACTTCCGGGCGGAAGAGATGGATGACGATATCGCCAACATCGATCAGCACCCAGTCGCAGGTCTGCAGGCCCTCTATGCGCGCAGAGCTGCGGCCGGCTTCCTTGAGGGCACGCAGGAGATGATCCGCCAGGGCGCTGACATGACGGGCTGACCGCCCGGAGGCGACTACCATGATATCTGTGACGGAAGATTTACCACGAAGGTCGATAGCGACGATGTCTTCGGCTTTGTCATCGTCAAGCGAGTCGAGGATCAGGGTTTCCAATTCCTCGATCGGGCCGTCTTCACCGGTGACGCGGACGGCAGAGGCCATCTCACCTTTCGCCGGTTGCGATTGTTCAATAGACAGGGCGGGAGTCCTTTCTGACCACCTATATAACAGGCGTGACTATATCACGCTTCCTCGCAAGGTTCGAGCCAGAAGAGTGTGAAGAGATCTTCTGGATCAGACCAGGACTGCATCACGTTGAATCCGGCACTATTTGCCAATCCTTTGAAGCTCTCGAGCGTAAACTTGTGAGAGTTTTCCGTGTGGATGGTCTCGCCTGCGGCAAGCTGGAATGCATGGCCCGAAATCGTGAAATCCAGATCGTGAAGTGCTTTCAAATGCATTTCGATCCGGGACTTGTCGGCATTCCATTTCGCCATATGTCGCAGCCCTTCCGGGTCAATCCTGCCATCAAGCTCCGCATTGATCCGGTCGATCACATTGAGATTGAAGGCAGCGGTCACGCCCGCCGCATCATCATAGGCGTCAATCAGGCGCGCCTCCGCCTTAACCCGGTCGACACCGATCAGAACAGCATCACCCGTTCGCATGCCACCCAGAAAACCGAGCAGGACGTCGCGGGCCGCGGCGGGTTCGAAATTCCCGATAGTCGAGCCAGGAAAGAAAATGATCCGCTTGCCGTCAGGCATGGGGAGGTGATCGATATTGAGCCCCGCCGTGAAATCCGCGCAAACAGCACCGACACTGACATCGGGATAGTCGGCGGCCAGTTCCTCTACGGCGCTCACCAGATGGGTGCGAGAAATGTCCAGGCCAAGATAGCCGGCCGGATCGCCCAGCACATCCAAAAGTTTACGGATTTTCACGCTCGATCCGGATCCGGGTTCAATCACCACAGCACCGGCACCGGCCAGTTCTGTCAGCTGCGGACCGATCGCATCCAGCAGGGCCAGCTCGGTCCGTGTGACATAATACTCATCCAGCTCGGTGATCTCATCGAACAGGGCTGAGCCCTTGGCATCATAGAAATAGATGGGTGGCAGACGCATGGGCGAGGCGGACAGGCCGTCAAGAACATCGCGAAGGAAATCGCCCTTGGGTGGGTGCTGGTCTTCGAAGAAATCCAGCTGGGCGTGAACCTGCTGACGGCCGAGAGCTCGGTCGGACATGGGACATCCTGTTTTGATTGCGGGAGGGTTAGCGATGATTGCGCAGTTGCGTGGACGAGTCGGATTGTAACGGTTCAATCAGATAGGTCCATGCGGGCGCGATTTGAAGCGGGAGTTTTTTCGCCTCGTATTCACAAATGCGTGCGTGACGATAGCGCGTCGCCATCAGCGAGAAGCGGGCGCGGACCGGGTCCTGAGGCCGCGAGATGACTGCAATCGGCACGGATTCGATAATATCATGCCAGTCCTGCCAGCGGTGAATACTGGCCAGATTATCTGCACCCATAATCCAGACGAAGTTCACGCCCGGATAGCGCCGGGTCAGGCTGCGCACCAGGATTGCCGTATACTGGATGGACAGACGGGCCTCGACATCGCTGACCACCATGCCGGGGCGGTCGATATAGGCGCGGACAGCGTCCAGGCGGGAATTCAGCCCGTCTGGCCGGCGCGATTTGAGCGGATTCTGCGGTGAGACCAGCCACCAGACGCGATCCAGTCCAAGGCGTCGCATCGCCGTTTCCGCGACGTGAACATGACCGCCATGGGGCGGGTCAAAACTGCCACCGAACAAGCCGACTTTAAGCCCCGGGGCCAGCGCTTCGCCGCGCAAGGGCGTGGATGCACCATGCGGGCGGATCAGCCCCTTCATCGGGATTGGCAAGGAGCGGCGCCTAGGCATTGTCAGCGTCCGTGATCAATATGTCGTCGGCGTGCACCAGTGCAGCTGCCCGACGATAGCCCAGGAGGGTCTCGATCTCATCGGTGCGGCGCCCGGCGATCTGGCGGGCATCCTCAGCATCATAACCGCTTATGCCGCGTGCCAGGGCCCGCCCGTCGCCGGCCCGGATAAAGACCGGATCACCCCGTTCGAATTGTCCTTTTATGCGCGTCACGCCAACCGGGAGAAGCGATTTTCCGGCCGCAAGTGCGCGGGCCGCCCCGTCATCAATGAAGATTTCGCCATGCGGTTCCAGGGCGCCAGCCAGCCAGCTGGTGCGTCCGCGTTGCGGAGCTTTCGCGGCCAGCCAGCTGCCATGTCCAGGGTGCTCAAGGGACAGTAGCGGCCAGTCCGCCTCACCATGGGCGATGACGGTCGCACAGCCAGACGTATTGGCGATTTCTGCTGCAGCCAGCTTGGTCGCCATGCCGCCGCTTCCAACGCCTGCGAGCGGATTGGACTTGCCGCCCATCGCCCGTATCTCCGGCGTAATCTCCGCGATGTCATCAATCTTGCGGGCATCGGCGTGCAGGCGGGGATCGCGATCGTATAGCCCGTCAACATCCGACAGAAGAACGAGCAGGTCGGCGGAAACAAGCTGGGCGACACGGGCGGCGAGCCGGTCATTATCGCCATAGCGCAGCTCATCGGTCGCGACGGTGTCATTCTCGTTCACAACGGGAACTGCCTTGAGATCCAGGAGTGTGGTCAGTGTCGCGCGTGCATTCAGCCAGCGCCGGCGTATTTCGGTCACATCGGGCGTGATGAGTGCCTGGGCCGTTTGAATGCCATGCGGCGCGAACGCCTTCGACCAGGCATCGACGAGCAATGTCTGGCCGGCTGCTGCGGCCGCCTGCTTTTGTTCCAGCGTCAAGGAGCCAGCGGGCAGGCCGAGCTTGGGTCGGCCGAGGGCGACCGCGCCGGATGAGACCAGCGTGACCCGGACACCGCGTGTGCGCAGGGCTGCGATATCAGCGGCAATCCGTTCAAACGTATCCGGACCGGATTGCAGCAGGGCTGATCCGACCTTGACGACAAGCGTCCTCACGGTGTCGAAGGCCGGGCGTGTCACGGCTTCCAGCCTGCCTCATCATCGGTCGCGGGACGGGCGGCCGCGGCGCGACTGGCCGTGACCATCTGCCAGGCCACGGAACAGAGGTGTTTGACGCCGTCTCCGGAGACGCCGGACATGCGGCGGACCTTCTGGCCCAGAGCCGCCTCCAGGGCGAGGGCCTTCTCCTCTGCGTCCTCTTCGCTCATCGCATCCGTCTTGTTCAAGGCGATGATTTCCTGTTTGCCGGTCAGTCCGCCGCCATAGGCGTCCAGCTCAGCGCGCACGGTCTGGTAGGCCGCAACCGGGTCATCCTCTGTGCCATCAATCAGATGGATCAGGGAGGCACAGCGCTCGATATGGCCGAGAAAGCGATCCCCGATCCCGGCGCCCTCGTGTGCGCCTTCGATCAGGCCGGGAATGTCAGCAACAATAAAGCGCGAGCCAGGGCCCAGATCGACCACGCCGAGATTGGGGTAGAGCGTGGTGAACGGGTAGGCGGCAATTTTCGGATTGGCCCGTGAGACGGCGCTGAGAAAGGTCGACTTGCCGGCATTGGGCAGTCCGACCAGGCCGACATCTGCAATCAGTTTCAGGCGCAGCCAGAGCCAGCGCTCCTCGCCCGGCCATCCGGGCGTTGACCGGCGCGGCGCCTGGTTGGTCGAGGATTTGAAGCGGGCATTGCCCTTGCCACCATCGCCGCCCTTGGCAAGCATGACGCGCTGGCCAACCTCGGTCAGGTCAGCGAGAATTTCCTCGCGCTCCTCGTCAAGGATTTGCGTACCCACGGGCACTTCCAGGACGACATCATCACCGCCGGCCCCGGTGCGATCTCGGCCCATGCCATGCGTGCCGGTCTGTGCCTTGAAGTGTTGCTGGTAACGATAGTCGATCAGGGTGTTGAGCCCTTCGACCGCCTCCACCCAGACATCACCGCCCTTGCCGCCATCGCCGCCATCGGGGCCGCCGAA
>JBELMP010000008.1:0-45528 GCA_042095695.1 Maricaulis sp.
GGATTGGGCCTGGCCCTGCTGGGCAATCAGACCGGTGAGGCCCGCGCGGATCTTATGGTAAAACAACGGTTTGTCACCGAGCAGGATACGCTCGACGCGTGTCTGGACGGGCCGGACTATTTTCTGCTCGCCCCGGAATTTGAAGCGCTTGATCGCGCTCCTGCAGCAGCGCCGGCGCAGCGAGTGCTGGTCTCACTTGGCGGCAGCAAAAGTCCGCTGATCGAGAAAATTCTACGCTATTGCAAGCGACTGGGGGAGGAGACTGGATTGTCGATTGACCAGCTTCAACCCGGTGAAGACGGGCGCCCCCATAGCGCTTCAGCCGTCGTCGAGCGAATGCAAGCCGCTGATTTTGCGGTGCTTGCGGGCGGAACCAGCCTGCACGAAGCGGCCGCCTGTCGCCTGCCCACCCTCTGCCTTCCCATCGTGACGCGGCAATTGGATCGAGCCAGCAGCTGGGAACGCCTGGGATATGGCCGCAGCCTGGTCCCGGATACACCGAATTGGGAGCAGGTTTTTGGACGGGAATTCAGGGCGTTCGCCCAGGATTCTGCGCTCCGTAACAGGGCGATTGAGCGGATGCGGGACACGGTCGACGGTCGCGGTGCCGCGCGGGTCGCCGACGCTTTGTTGAGCCGCTGGTCCGGATTGTGAGCGAGAGACGATTGGCCTCGGAATCAGTCTAGATATGGCGAATATCCACGGTCGAGGAGCCGAACTTTGGCAGATAAAAAACGCGCTGCGCCTGCTGAAATACGCGAGATAGCGGCCAATGGTCCGACAAAGGGAGAGATTTGGCCGAATTTCCTGATTATCGGCGCCCCCAAATCGGGCACGACCTCGCTTTATCATTATCTGGCCCCGCATGAGGAGGTCTTCCTCTCGGCGGCGCGAAAGGAAGGCCGTTTCTTTTCCGGGATAGGACGCGGCAAGGTCTACTGGCCGGGCTATTATCACTTCGACACGGCGCCCACGCCGGCAGCCTACCAGACCCTGTTCGCTGACTATGCGGGTCAGTCCCGGATCGGCGATGTCTCTCCGGATTACTATGCCTACGCAGAACAGGCTGCCCCGCGGGCCCGGAAGTATTGCGGTCGCGAAGCGAAAATCATTGCCATCCTCCGCAACCCGGTCGAACGCACTTATTCCCACTATTTGCAAAATGTCCGGCGCGATGCCGAGTTTGCGAGCTTCCAGGTAGCGCTGGATGACGAGGCGCGTCGCCAGGCCGCGAATTGGGGGTTCCAATGGCTGTATGCCGGAACCAGCGATTATGCCGAACGCCTGGCGATCTGGCGTGAGTATTATCCCGACATGCTGGTCCTGCTGCAGGATGAGCTGGATGCCGACACGCCGGCCGTCGTCCGCCGGGTGCAGGCCTTCCTCGGCCTGGAGCCGCGCGAGGTGGAGACGCAAAAACGCTATAATACCGGCGGCATACCGCGTTCGCGCCTGCCCATTCTCGATGGCATTCTTGATGCTCGCGCCCGGGAACCCTTTGAAACCCTCCACGCCGAATTCATTGCGGCGAAACCGTCTCCCAGCAGCGATGCGCCCACCGCCGACGGGGTCTACCCGCCGCTGATCGAAGGCGAAACGACTGTGCCGCCGATGGCTGCGGATATCCGCAAACGTCTCGAGGCGCATTTCGAACCGAAGACCCAAGCGCTTGAAGCCTTGCTGGATCGCTCCCTGGAGGTGTGGCGAAGATGAGCAATCTCCACCAGCTTTCGTCCGGCGTACTGGTGACGGGCGTGGGAGCACCGCCCGGGCTGGGCACACTGCGCTCCCTCAAACAGGCTGACCCGGCACTCAAACTTGTTGCTGCCGATCTCAACCCCCTGGCGGGGGGGCTGTTCGAGCCGGCCACAAACGGCATCACCCTGCCCTCCGCCAGCCAGGGCGATGCCTATTTGCGGGCCGTGCGCGCGGTGATGGCGGCACAGGATTGCGATACGCTTATCCCCGGCTCCGAGGCCGAGGCCAAGGCCCTCGCCCCGGTGGCGCAGGCCTGGGCGGCGGAAGGTTTGCGTATTCCGGTTCCGCGCCCTGAAGTGCTGGAATTCGGCCTCGACAAGGGCAAACTCCTGACGCGCGCCGCCGAGCGCGACCTGCCACACCCGCTGACCCTGCAGCCCGAGACTGAAGCGGATCTGGCGGGCTGGCCGGGCGGATATCCCTGCGTGGTGAAACCGCGCACATCGCGCGGTGCCAGAGGCGTCAGCTATCCTGAAACCCCGTCCGACCTCGTCAGTATCTGGGACGAAACCCATCGCCAACACGGGCCCTGCCTGGTTCAGCAATTCATCCCCGGCGGCGCTGACACGGTCTATACGATCGGCTCGCTCTGGGATCATGGCGCGCTCATCGTCTCGACCCTTCACCGCAAGCTGCAGACCAACCCGCCCAATGGCGGCGTGGCCGTCGCCGGCGAAACGGTGGTCGATGAGGCCCTGATGCAGGCCGGGCTGGATGTTCTGCGAGCCTGCGGGCCCTGGCATGGCCTTGCCGCGGTCGAAGTAAAGCGCCCAGCGCCAGACCAGCCGCCCTATCTTCTCGAGATCAATCCGCGCATGTGGGGCTTCGGATATTTAATGACCCTGGCAGGACTGAATATACCGGCCCTGCTGGTCCGGATGTGCGCCGGTGATCCAGAACTTGGTAACCATATCCCCGATAGACTTCCGCCCTATAATCCAACACGAATGACGCGGACCTGGATGGATATCGAAATCCCGGTCGCGCCGGAGGATGAAGCGTGAAGCGCACCGTCGCCGTGATCCAGGCCCGCACCGGCTCCAACCGCCTGCCGCGGAAGATACTCGAACCGCTTTATGGCGACATCTCGCTGCTCGCCTTCCAGTGCCAGCGACTGCGCAATATTGCGGGGATTGACGAGCTGGTCCTCGCGACGACCACCAATCCGGACGATGATGTGGTCGAGGCGCTGGGCGAAACGGAAGGACTGCGCGTTATTCGCGGTTCCGAGCATGACGTTCTCAGCCGTTTTTTGCTGGTGGCGGAGAAAACCCTGGCGACAACCCTGGTCCGCATCACCTCGGACAGCCCGTTTCGCGATCCGGACATTATCGCGCGCTGCGTGGCCGACCATCATGACAATCTCGCTGAATACACGCGCCCGGTGGACAAGCATTTGCCTCGCGGCCTGCGGGCCGAGGTGGTCGAGACGCGGGTTCTGCAACATCTCGCCGATGATCCCGATGTCACGGCTCGCGACCGCGAGCATGTCACCATTTTCATCCGCAATAACTACGAGGCCTTCCGGACTGTCATGGTCCGCTTCGCCGATAATCTGCACCGACCGGATTATGACTTCTCCGTCGACACCCGCGCCGATCTGGACTTTGTGCGGGGCATCTATGCGCAGCTGTCGGAACGCGGCTGGCCGGTCGATGTCACGCATATCTGCAAGCTTATCGACGAGGCCCAAGCAGCAAAAAACCGCGCTGAGGATATCGCCTCATGACCGCTCAATCTGTGACTCTGATCGCCGAGATCGGGTCGAATTATGATGGCGATCTCGACTTGGCCAAACGCTATATCGAGGCCGCCGCCAAGGCCGGCGCCCATGTGGCGAAATTTCAGTCACTCAGCCGCGAAGGGCTGATCGCCCGACATATCCGCGATCCGCAAAGCGGCGAGATTGTAGATAATCCGAAATATGCCGCGTTCGGAAATCAGGGATTGCCGGCGGATTGGCACTACGCCCTGAAAACCTGTGCCGATGAGAACGGGATTGAGTTCATGTCCTCGCCCTTCTCGCTGGACGCCGTTGACCTGCTCGAGGATGTCGGCGTGCAACGCTATAAGATCGCATCTGGCGATATGACCTTCCGCGCCTTGCAGAAGAAGATCGCCGAGACCGGCAAACCCATCATCCAGTCGACCGGAGCCAGCTATCTCGATGAGGTCGAGGATGCGGCCGGTTTCCTGGAGGCGGCCGGTTGCGAGGACCTGACGCTGTTGCATTGCACCGCAAGCTACCCGCCAGCCTGGGAAGATATGAATTTGAATGCGCTGACAACAATGAAGGCGCGCTTCCCGCAGCGTGTTCTGGGATTGTCGGATCATTCACCGGGCATGCTTGCCCCGATAGCGGCCATCACGCTTGGTGCCCGGGTGATCGAAAAACACGTGACCTTCGATCGCCGCAATCCAGGTCCGGATCATCCCTTCGCGATGGAGATGGACGAGCTCGCACACATGGCGCGCAGTCTTGAGGAGCTTCTGACCGCCCTCGGCAGCTCTGAGAAAAAGCCCGCAGACAGCGAAATTCATCGCCGGCGCAATCTCCGCCGCGGCCTCTATGATCCCGTGACAGGCGTGCCGAGTGACAGCGTCGACGGCGTCTGGCTGCGACCGCAGCACCTGCCGGACGATCGCGCGGGCTAGGTCTATTTGGTACGAATCGCGTCGATTTTCGCGGCGGAAATCCCATCGACAATCGTGCGATTAATCATCGGATGATCTTCGTCCTGCGGACCAAAATCACTATCGGGATGATAGGCGATCACACGCATCTCGCTGTCGAAAGTCCGGAATTTGTGATGTCCCTCATAAGGAATACGGAACATCACACCCGGCTTGAGCGGGATGATACCTTCTGGCGTGACGCACTCGCCCTCGCCTGAAAAGACAACGCCGATCCTGTCGGACGGATGGGTATGGGAGGTCTGATCGATACCCGGCGGGAAGTAGAGCAGGTTGAGACAGGGATCGCCCATTTTTACCGGGGCAATCAGCAGGCTGTCCGTGCACCCATCAATGTATTTCAGACGCCCCTTGGCCTCCACCGGACCCCCGATCGAGAAGAAGGCCTGATGTGCGGCGCGCGCCATGACAATGCCCTTGCCGCCGGAAATCTCGATCTGGTTATTGGCGGTGAAATACATGCCCGGCTTCAGTGTGAAGCGGCCGGCATCGGTTGTGATGACGGCTTCGCCCTGCTGCACAAATCCGAAAAAGGCGGTGTCAGTCTCATCGAGACTGAGGCTTGCATGGTCCCAGGCAAACAGGCTCGTAGGAAAGTTGGGATCGCAATCCGCGACTTTTCCTGTCATCCATTCAAAGGCATAGAAGTTTTGCGTGTGGATCATACCATCGGCCATCGGGACCACCTCCAGTCTAACGCTTTCACTATCGCTGAGATTCGTCTTTACAGTCCCTTAATTTCGTAAGCAGGGAAAGCGGATTGGGGCAATTAGCCGCGCCCTTGACGGTGTTGCCCCTACACAGCCCGCATTAATCGCGCTAAGTCCGTCGCATGCGTTTCGAAGGTACAGACAAATATGTCGCTGATGCAGAGCTTTCCGCCGCGGTGAATGCAGCGATTGCTCTGGAGCGCCCCCTCCTCGTAAAGGGTGAGCCGGGTACGGGGAAAACCGAGCTGGCAAAGCAGGTTGCCAGCGCGATGGGCATGCCGCTGATCGAGTGGCATATCAAGTCGACAACCAAGGCCCGCCAGGGCCTTTACGAGTATGATGCCGTTGCGCGCCTGCGCGATAGCCAGCTCGGTGACGACAAGGTCCATGACATTTCCAACTATATCCGCAAGGGCAAGCTCTGGGAGGCCTTCGCGGCGCCGGAACGCTCCGTCCTGCTGATTGACGAGATCGACAAGGCCGACATCGAATTCCCCAACGACCTCCTGCAGGAGCTCGACCGGATGGAATTCCATGTCTACGAAACCGGCGAGACCGTGAAGGCGGAGAACCGCCCGGTCGTGATCATCACCTCCAATAATGAGAAGGAATTGCCGGATGCCTTCTTGCGGCGCTGTTTCTTCCACTTCATCGCCTTCCCGGATGAGGAGACGATGCGCGCCATTGTCGATGTGCACTTTCCGGGCCTCAAGGGCCGGCTGCTTTCCGAAGCCCTGAAACTCTTCTTTGACGTGCGGAAGGTTCCCGGGGTGAAGAAAAAACCGTCCACCTCCGAATTGCTGGATTGGCTGAAACTTCTCATGGTCGAGGATATCGATCCGACCGTGCTGACCGAGCGTGACCCGCGCAAGCTTATTCCGCCTCTGCATGGCGCTCTGCTGAAAAACGAGCAGGATGTGATGCTGTTCGAGAAACTCGCCTTCATGACCCGCCGCAATGCCGGCGCCGGTGATGGTGGCACCCCGCCCAGCGGACCGCAGGGCGGCGGTGGGCCGAGCAGTTTTTAAATCCGTGATCAGGCGGAATGCGCCCAACTTGGAGGAGACCGGTCAAATGAATAATCGCGGCTAGCCCGCGCCCTCCCGGGGAACCGGAAGCGCGTTTCACACTTATCGAAACATCGCACAACCGGGGTCTATTCATGCCTCTCTCTTCCGATACACCGCAATCCGCCTATCCCCATCCAGCGCTGGACCCGTCGACCCCCAAACCGGTGCCCGCCGCGCCGTCCATCGCCTATCTCAAACCTCTGGTTCACGATCACCCCAAGATCGAGGCGGGGGACTACACTTATATCCACTCCTTTGACGACCCGGCACGCTTTGCCGACCGGCTTTTGGCCCTGCAATGGTGGGACTGGCCGATCGGAACGATCAGGGCCGCCTCCCATGCGCTGATGCAGGCCGATGTCACGGCGCTGGAAAAACACGCACCACAGCCCTAATCTAACACGCATGCTGCATCGTTTCTTCACCGGGCTTCGCGCCGCCAAAATCCCCGTCACCACACGGGAATATCTCACCGTGCTGGAAGCGCTGAACAAGGGGGCCATCTCGCCCGATATCGGCCATTTCTACTCGGTCAGCCGCGCCGCCCTGGTGAAGGACGAGAAAAATTTCGACAAGTTCGACCAGGTCTTCGCCCAGGTGTTCAAAGGCGTGGAAACACTCGGGGAGTTGTTCGAGGACAAGGAGATCCCCGAAGACTGGCTGGAGACGGTGATGAAGCGCATGCTCTCGGAGGAGGAAATGGCCGAGCTGGAAGCCATGGATTTCGACGAGCTGATGGAGACGCTGCAAAAACGCCTCGAAGAGCAGGAAAAGCGCCATGAGGGCGGCAATAAATGGATCGGGACCGGGGGCACCAGCCCCTATGGACACTCCGGCTATAATCCCGCCGGTGTTCGCATTGGCGGGCAAAGCCAGCACAAGAAAGCCGCCAAGGTCTGGGAGCAACGCCGCTACAAGGACCTTGATGGCGAACGCGAGCTTGGCACCCGTAATCTGAAAGTGGCCCTGCGGCGCCTGCGCAAGCTGGCGCGTGACGGGGCGCAGGAAGAACTCGATCTGGGCGGAACGATTGATGCCACCGCGAAACAGGGCTGGCTTGATGTCATCATGCGACCGGAACGGCGCAATGCCATCAAGGTCATGGTCCTGTTCGATGTCGGCGGCTCCATGGACCCCTATGTCCACATGTGCGAGGAGCTGTTTTCCGCCGCGCGCTCAACCTTCAAGAATCTCGAATACTTCTACTTCCACAACTGCCCCTATGAAGGGTTGTGGAAATCCAATCTTCGCCGCCGCGCCGAGACCGTGCCGACCTTCGATCTCATGCACAAATATCCGCATGACTGGAAGGTCATTATTGTCGGCGATGCCGCCATGGCCCCCTATGAGATTACCCATCCCGGCGGCTCGGTCGAGCACTGGAATGAGGAATCCGGCGCAGCCTGGATCAAGCGGATTGTCGATACCTGGCCGGACCTGGTCTGGCTGAACCCGCAGCCGGAGAAATGGTGGGGCTATTCCCACTCGACGCGACTGGTTCAGGACTTGATCGGCGAACACCGCATGTTCGGCCTGACCCTTGAGGGCGTCGACGCAGCGATGAAAGAGCTGGGGCGCTAGAACCGCCCTTCATCGATCGGGATGTCCAGCTCTTGTTCGACCCGGTGCACCCAGGCTTTCACATTAAGAAACTCGTCGAGATCAAACCCGCCCTCATCGGCGACCCGCGTATAGGCAACCAACGAGATGTCCGCGAGGGTCAGCTGGTCCGCGACAATGAAATCACGCGATAACAGCCGCATTTCCATCACGCCGAGCGCCCGCCGCCCCTTGGCCATCAGGCCCGGATCGATCTCCTCGTCCGGCAATTGCTGATAGGCGCGTTGAAAGCGTCGTACGGCGATGAAGGGTTCGTGGGAATATTGTTCCCAGAACATCCATTCGAGCATTTTCGCGGTATCAAAAGCCGCCGCCGGGATGAGATCAGAGCCTTCGGCCAGATGAAAGATAATCGCATTGGACTGGGCCAGGATGCGTCCGTCCTGGCGCACCAGGCATGGCACTTGGCCGGCCGGATTAATGGCCAGGAAATCCTCGCTGCGCGTTTCACCCTTGAGCACGTCGACATTCTGCCAGTCATAGGCGGTGCCCAGATGCTCGGCCGCCCACTTCACCTTGAGGCAATTGCCACTTTTCTGATCGCCATAGATCCGGACCGGTTCGCTCATGATTTCTGCTCCATTGCCTCTTCCGCAATCATAGAGGAAGGCCGCGCCGGGTCGACCGGAAAGACATCCATGCACAGGCTGTGACAGCTCGCCGCTTGGGCGGATCGAAAACCACGCGTATATCTTTGCGGTGTGCAAGCGAGAAACCTGATGACGACGCTCAGCGAAGACATTCTGTCGCCCGAAGACTGCGAGACCATGGCCGATGTCCGGGCCGGCGTGGATGCGCTGGACCGCCAATTGGTAGCCCTGATCGCGGAACGCTCCCGCTATATGGAGGCGGCCGCTCGGATAAAGCCGTCGCGCGACGTTGTGCGGGATGAGTGGCGGATCGAGGATGTGGTCGCCAAGGTCAAGGCCGAGGCGGGACGTATCGGATTGACCACAGACATTGCGGAACCGGTCTGGCGGGAATTGATCGAGCGCTCGATTGCCTATGAATTCAAAGTCTGGGACCAAACCCGGGACTAGTCGGCAAGCGCGCCGAAAGCTGCGCGCGTCTGCTCGGTCAGGCGCTTGATCTCCAATCGAGCCCCGGGCCAGGCCAGGCTTGGCATTTCCTCGACCTGGTCGCACAGATCGCCCAGCGCAAATGCGCCGACACCGCGGGACGAGCCTTTGAGCGTGTGCACCGCGGTCCGCCAGTCGGTCTCTTCGCGCGCAATCATCATCAGTCCAAGACAACGCTCGGCCTGATCCAGCATTAGCGCGATCAGCTCGCGCTGCAGCTCGACATCATCGCCGGTATAGCGCTCAAGATGCGCGGGATCGAAAAGCGGCGACGCCGCCGGAGAAAGATCTGCAACCATGCGAACCGAGTATCACGACGTCGCTTAACACTGCGCTTAAGACTCCACGACACTTCCGTGAAATCGTCATCAAGGTGAATTTTTCGTTCAGATTCGCGTCATGCGCGTTTTTTTAGTGTAGATTGATTTGGGAGAAGTCTTGCGTGGGAGAATGATATGCGTCGGAATCTAATCGGGTTTCTGATCGGTGCCCTGGTTTTGGGTCTACCGGTCTCGGCACCCGCTGCGGCCGGGACGACTGGCCCTTTGTCAGACACGGTCACCCGGTCAAGCCAGTTGGGGACTGCTGACCAGAAGATTGCCAAAACAATTCAGCGACGCGGACATCATCATTCGCGGCGCGGTCACCACCATTATCGCGACCGCTATCATCGCTCCGGGCCACGCTATTATGACCGCGGTCGCTATGGGCGCGGCTATTATGGTCAAAGCCGGTATCAGACCAATCGCTGCTGGCGGGAACAGCGTCATAGCCATTTCCACGGCCGCCCCGCACTGGTTTCGGTACGTGTATGCCGCAACGCCTATGGCCAGACCTATATTGTCCATGGTGAGACCCGGCTGATCCACTATGTCCACCGGCAGTATTACTGATTGGTCCTGAGTGCCGTCGCACAGCAGCCTTGTTTCTAATTAAAACCAGTCACATAGGCCGGGATCATTGATCCCGGCCGATCCCATCGGGCGTATCATTGCCTTTGCGGCCGGCCGACCCGTCTAGAATTTTCTCGATTTCCTCCGGCCAGTTAGCCTGATTTCTCTTCCCTTGGCGCCAAAGGCGATGCAGTATTCTGCGACTGAAGGGTGTGGGGACACGCGGGCCAAGCAGGGGGACAGGGCCGTCAGGCAAGACGCGCGAGCTGCGCCGAGCGGACGAATTCCTGCCTCACTAATGCCCTCTTCATGAGCTCCCCTGACGCTTCCGTGTTGATAGTGCTTGAAGTGGGTTGGGCGCGTTATGAGCCTCTTAGCAGCAGCGATGGTTGGTCAGGCCCTGGGTGTCGCGCAATGGCAATGGTGGCAGCGCGACAGCGAATGCCAACGTGAGCCGGATGGCTATGAGTGCTTTTGCGAATCTGCCCGCCAGCACCGCGTCTGCCGCGGCAATGTTCATTTCTTTGACCTGAATGATGACGATCAGAACTGGGTTTGCCTGCGCTTCCCTGATTTTCGCTGGTGCCCGGACCCGGAAGACAATTTCGCTCCCAGCTACGGCTATTTCAGTGCTGTGATCGACTACCAATCGCCGCAATGGCGCATGGAGTTATACTTTGTCGATTTCCTCTATAGGCCAGCCGACCTGTCCGAGTGCGCACTGACCGTGATCACGCAGCGCGGTCGGTTTCCGCTCAATCGCGAACTTGTACTCGATAGCGCCAATCCCTTCATCCTCCACCGCAATCAGTTCGGCAGCGCACCTCTGGGGACACCGCGGCATGTGGACCGGCTGCGCATAGAATGCCGCCTGGCGGGAAGCGGTGAAATCATCACCGAGATGCTGAATGTTGATCCCGGAGATGTCGGATCGCAGCGCTGGGCGCGGCTCAGATAGCGGAACGCCCGGATCGGGGGAGGATCCGGGCGCTCTCTTCAACAAGGCGACATCTGGGGGGAGAGATCAGCCTGCCTTGCGAACCTCGCTTAAAAAGGTCTCGACAACCTGGTTGAGACGTTCAGTCCGCTCCGTGACGGTACGAACGGAATGAAGCACGTCTTGCGACGCCTCGCCGGTCTGCATCGCGGAGCGCGAGACATTGTCGACATTCTCTGAAACGCTGCGGGCGCTGGTTGCGGCGTGCGCGACAGCACTCGAGATCTCGCGGGTCGATGCGCTTTGCTCTTCCGCAGCCGCTGCGATAGCGGAGGAGGCCCGGCTGATCTCAGCAACCGCCTGGGTAACATCAGCGATGGAGCTCGACGAGGATTGCGCCGCATCCTGGATCGCCTGGATCTGGTCGCGGATATCATGGGTGGCCTGGGCGGTCTGGGCAGCCAGCGACTTCACCTCTGCAGCAACCACGGCGAAGCCCTTGCCCGCCTCACCGGCCCGCGCGGCCTCAATGGTCGCGTTCAGCGCCAGCAGGTTGGTCTGTTCGGAGATATCATTGATCAGCTGCACGACATTGCCGATTTCCTGAGCCGCCGCGCCCAGATTGTCGACCACGCCCTGAACCGTCTTGGAGCGTTCATCAGCCTGGGAGGCCATGTCCGAAGACCCCTGGATCTGGGTGGTGACTTCCTGGATCGAGGCCGACAACTCCTCTGCAGCGGCAGCAACCGATTCAACATTCGATGAGGCTTGTCCGGCCGCAGACGCCATTTCGCCGCTCATCGACGAGCCTTCGCTCGCGGCATGGGAGAGTTGCTCGGAAATCGCGGACATTGAAGAGCATGCCTCGGAAACTTCGCCCAACAACTCCATCACATCCCGGTCAAAACCCTGGGCGAGTTCGTTCACGCGTTCAGCGCGCGTCTCATTGGCGACTGTCTGGGCGCTTTGTTCCTTCTCGAGCTCTTCGGCCTTCAGCGCATTCTCCCTGAAGCGTTTCAGACTTTCGACTACAGCGCCGAGCTCATCGGAGCGCTCAAGCGCGTCGATATCCAGAGTGTATTCGCCATTGGCAAGGGTTTCGGTCGCCTCGGCGATTTCATTCACCGAATTGGAAATCCGGCGCCCATAGAAATAGGAAATAGCCAGCAGGCCAATACCAACAATCACGGTTACACCGATAAAGGTCATGATCGATGTCCGCGCTGCCGCTTCCGCCGCAGCCACATCATCGCGTGCCATCGTCTCGGCGTGATTGGCAATATCGGTCAGGTCCGCATTGAGCTCGTTGAACACGCCGTCAAAGGGGGCGAGGAAGGCGACCGAGCTTGCAAAGTCCAGTTCCAGCATCTGGCCGACAAAATCCAGCGCGTCCTTGTAGAGTGTCAATTGCTCGACCAGCGCATCGAGCGTGTCCTCACGTCCCGCCAGAACCGGGCTGGCACGCAGCCCCTCGATCCGGGCCGAGACCGCATCAACCTGTTCGGACACGCCCGCAAACGCGTCCATGACGTTGACATTCTGTCCTGCTGCCTGGCTGGTGACGATCTGCAATACATTGGCATTGATGGTTTCCAGCTCAGCTTGCAGCTGGGTCAGGGCAACGCCGGTTTCCAGCTCAGCGACCACACGTTCCTGCGTATCGGACGCAGACATCAAGGATGTCGTCCCAAGAGTGGCGATACCGATCAGGGCAATAATCGCCATGACAGGTGCGACCGCAAAGGATTGTGCGATCGAAAGATTGAAGAGGGAGAATCCCTTGCCCATGATTCTGCTCCTGGATTGCGCTGGACTATGACCGCATTTGGCGCATGCGAAATAAATTCGTGGTTAACGCACCGGCTCCGCGCTGGAGCCGGTGCCTCATATTTTATGTCCGGCTAGTAGCTGGCGGTCAGAGCCAGCCAGATCCGGGATTCGTTTTGATGATGAGTGTTGGTCTCCTCACCCCCGCCATAATTGACGTTCTGCGCATTGATTGCGATGGCGAGATGATCGCTGAAATCATAGGCAGCACGGGCAGACAGCGCGATGGTGTCGTCAATCGGCTGGCTGAAAATCGGTCCGAATTCCGGCTGAATAGGCATGTCGATGCTCGACACGTAATTCGCATACACATCAGTCGTGAAGCGGCCATAGGACCAGCCGACATGCCCGTTGAGGATATGCTCCGGCGTCGCCCCCTCAAAATCGAGCGGTGTATAGAGGGCGAAGGTTGAGAGATCGTCCTCCACCTGTTTGTAGGTATAGTTGATATCCCAGTCGAAACCGGTCCCGACAGTGCCAGCGAGGGTGAATTCAGCCCCATAGGTCTCGGTGTCACCGCGATTGTCGAACAGGTAGACCATGCCCGGAGCCGCCGGCGGGAAGAGATCCGGCAGCATGCCGAACGCACCTTTCACATCCTCGGTATTCTGGATGAAGACCGCACCGCGGAAATCCAGACCATTGGCAAAGCTGCGATCATAGGCGATCTCGTAATTCGTGATCACCGATGGTTCGATGGACGGGTTGCCGGACAGGGCGACATAAACGCCGCCGCCAAGATGAACCGGCAGGGTGAAACCGATGTCGAACATGGTCGGCGCCTGGATGCCACGCCCGGCCGTGAAGCGCGCCGTGCCGCCGAATTCCGGACGCCAGACCAGTGCGGCATTATAGGAGAACTCCTCATAGGTGACGGCATGATCCGCGGCCGAGAAGGGGAAGAAGGCCGGATTGGGATCACCATCCCTGCTCCACTCCATGCGATCCAACCGGCCGGCCAGCGTAAAGTCGAGGCTTCGCGAGACACGGCGATTCCACATCGCCGCGAAGGCTGTGGTTTCATAGCCGAAATCGCCATTGCCCGGCTGCGGGAAGGAGCCAGCCTCGCCCTCGCGGTACTCAACCGACAGGCGGACAGTATTCTCAGTACCGATCTTGAACAGGTTTTGTGCGCGCAACACGGTCAGTTCTGCGCTGAGCGGACCGAAGTCCGGACCCACATCGGTTTCATTGATATAGCCACTAACCGTCACGAAGCCGAAATCCGTGTCCGCCTCGAGGTCGAGCTTGTAGGAATTGAGCTCATACAGGGCGCGGGTTGCATAATAGACCGAGGTATTCTCCGCCCAGATCCCGTCGGTAAATGTCGCTTCAGCCGACAAGCTTACCGTATCACTCAGCTGAATGCGGGCCTGTACAGCGCCGGTGTCGCGCGTGAAATCCTCGCCGGACAGCGTATTGGCAAAAGCGTTCGCCTGAACCGGTGTGAATTCCTCGGCATCCGTTTCGCCGTACGAGAAGCGAAGAGAAATGCGATCGCCGAAAGACCGGCCACCGACAATACTCGCATGCGAATACTCATCGCCGCCATAATTGGCACGGGCCACGAGATAATCCTCATTGGCCGGATTGCGCGTGATGATATTGACCACCCCGCCGACCGCGTTGAAGCCATAGAGAGCCGATTGCGGCCCCTTCACCACCTCGATTTGCTGGATCTCATCCAGCTGCACGGGCAAGGATGACCAGGCGGTATAGCCATAGGTGTCGATATAGACTTCCCGGCCATTGACCAGCACCAGCATGCGTGGGGTATAGCCACCGGCCGCGCCGCGAATATTGACCTGGCCATCGCCGAAGGCGTAGCGGGTCACGTCCATGCCACCGTAGTGGCGCAGAATGCCGGGCAGGTCATATTCTGGAAAACGCTGGATCTGGTCCTGGGTAATGATGATCATGGTCGCGGGAACATCGGAGGCGCGCTGCGGTGCTCCCGTGGCGCCTGCCGTCACCGGCTCGCCGAACAAGCCGGACAAGGAGGCGTAATCAAGGGTCTGGGCAGCCGCGGCGCCGGACAGGGCGAAGCTCGCAGCGATGGCGGAAATTCCGTGGAAAGACGTGCGGAGGGTCATTGTTCTATCCTGTAACATGTTGACGCTGCTTAAATTTCTTCAATCATCATCGCGAAAGCCGCCGCGAAGGAGACGGATGCCGATGCGGCATTTGCGCGATTGACAATGATGCGGACGGAGGGGGCGCTCTGAACGCCCATCACACAGCCACCCGTCTCGACACAGGCCATATCCGTGGACACGGACATGATACCGGCGGCACTGGCAGCACCGGTCACCGCGCTGTCGCCGGACGTCCCGCCAAGCAGAACCGCGGCATCGGCACCGTTCAGCCCGCCCAGATCATCACTTGCGACAAGTCGCGGATTAAGCGTAACCCGACCGGCGCTCAGCCCGCCGGACATGGAGGCCGCCAGGGCCTGGGCTTCCGCATCACTGGCGGCGTCATAGACGATCGCAACGGTTCGGTCGCTGCCACTGGCGCCTTCGATAAAGCCCAGCGCCCGACCGATCACTTCCAGATCCCGGGTTGTGGTTTCGGCTTGGGCGGGCATGGCAAGCATGGCCACCGCAACCGCAGAGAAGATGAGTTTACGCATTGAGTGTCCCTTCATGCAGCTCGGACGCGTTATCCGAGTGAGTGCGTGAAAGGTTCGGCTACGGTCTTAACCTTAATGAGTTCTTGCCTATGCATATCGAATTAGTCGGCGAAAACAGGTGCTTATAATATATCACGGTCGATCTCACAGCGGTGAACACCGGTACAAACAGAATCGTATTCTGATTATTAAACGCCTGTTTTTCTGTTGTTTTTAGCAAGGCGCCTGTGTCGTCTCAGCATGCATTCAAAAGACGAGAATGCCGATTTACGCGCCGCGTCTCTCGGCGCAAACTGTCATAATGTATGAGGACAATCCGCAGCATCGCGACGCTCTGACCACGGCCCTGTTAATTCTGTCCAGCGTGCTGCTGCCGCTCGGCCTGCTGCTTCCCGCCCTGCGCACGACGCAATTCGCATTCTGGAGCGGCGAGCACAGTATTCTGGGTTTTGGCTATGCCCTGCTGGCCGGCGGTGAGCTTGCACTCGCGGCCATAGTCTGGATCTTCTCCATCGCCTTTCCGCTTACCAAGCTGATCTGGATGTGGCGGTTGACCGGCCGCCTGCCTATCCATCGAAACACGATCCGACGTCTGGAAATGCTGGGGAAATGGTCGATGGCCGATGTTCTGGTGATTGCCCTGGTGGTGTTTTCGGCGCGCGGCAGTGCCGTTTTTCAGGCAGAGCCGGCAATCGGCCTTTATGCTTTCACCCTGTCAGTGCTTCTGACGATGCTGGCCTCGGGGCGGATCGCGTCGCAGTTTGACCGCCAATCCAGCCCGCCAACCGATCAGGAATGATCCAGGCGCGATTGCGCGCGGAGCCGGATCCGCTCGAGCAGGTCGGCGAGTATCCGGCATTCCTCCTCGCTCAAACCGTCGAGCAATTGAGCTTCCGCTGCCAGCGCAATAGGCGCAATCTCCTCATAGACCGACCAGCCCTCATCGGTCAGATCCAGCAGCCGGGCACGCCGGTCCCGGTCATGCGCGGTGCGCGCAATCAGACCGCGTTCTGACAGGGCTTTTACCGCACGCGATACGGTCACCTTGTCCATCGCCGCGGCATCGCCGAGATCCTGCGCGGTGATCGGTTCGCCTTCGCCCAGTATCGCGATGACGCGCCATTCCCAAAGCGACAGACCAAAGCGCGCGCGATAGGCGCGAGCCACCATACGCGATACACGGTTCGACGTGATGGCGAGGCGATAGGGCAGGAAGTCCTGCAATCGCAGGAGGTTTGCAGAATCAGATGCTGGCTTGCTCATGCGCTAGTCGTGCCGTAAGCCGCTGCCCAGAACAAGACCATCCCGGGAGGACATTATGAGCGACTATCTGGCCTTGCCACCTGCCCCGCGTCTGCGGCTCGTCGGCGAGGACGCCCTGTTCCCGGTGCGCCGGATTTTCTGTATCGGCCGGAATTATGCCGATCACGCCAAGGAGATGGGCGAGAAGGCCGAAGCCCTGTTCTTTATGAAACCGGCCGAGGCGGCCACACAGGCGACGCGGCTCGATTTTCCAAAGGCCACAGAGAATCTGCATCATGAAGTGGAGATGGTGGTCGCCCTTGGCGCGGGCGGACAGCCCATTGCCAGCGGTGTCGGTATTGATCTGACCCGGCGCGACCAGCAAGCACGTATGAAGGAGAAGCGTGCACCTTGGGAAATTGCGAAATCCTTTGAAGCCTCCGCGCCCATGGGCATTCTCAAGCCGGGAAAGCCACCGGCGGCCGGGGCGATCAGCCTGGCGGTGAATGGCGAGCCGCGTCAGGCCGGCGACTTGTCGGACATGCTTCTTGACCTCGGCGCGATCCTGGAGGGATTGCGGGTCAATTTCGAGCCGGGTCCCGGCGATGTGATCTTTACCGGCACGCCGGCCGGGGTCAGCCCGGTCCGCCCCGGCGACCATGTCCAGGCGCGCATTAGCGGGCTTCCCGATCTCGACCTGCATTTCAATCCGGAGCAGTAGAATGACGACGCTTTATGGCTATTGGCGATCCTCTGCGGCCTATCGCTTGCGGATCGCCCTCAATCTCAAGGGCGTCAGCTATGAGCAGGTTTCCATCAATCTGAAAACCGGTGAACAGGCCTCGCCCGAATGGCTTGCAAAACAGCCTCAGGGCCTGGTCCCCCTGCTCGAGCACGGGAGCGATGCCCTGCTGCAATCGCCGGCAATTCTGGAATGGATCGAGGAGACCTGGCCATCGCCCGCCCTGCTGCCATCATCGCCCGCGGATCGTGCCCGGGTGCGCGGATGGGCCTCGGTCATCGCCTGCGATATCCACCCGCTACAGAATCTCCGCGTCCTCAAGGCGGCAGCCGCTATCGATGATAGCGGGTTTGCCGGCATGAAAAACTGGGCGCAGCGCTGGATGCAGAGCGGCCTTGAGGCGCTGGAAAGCCTCGTCGCCGATGCGCCGCGTGACGGCGACTTCCTGTTCGGTGATCGTCCGAGCCTGGCGGAGGTCTATCTCATCCCCCAGCTCTATAATGCCCGGCGCTGGGAGGTAGATCTCTCGCCCTGCCCAACCCTGCTCGCGGCCGAGACCGCCGCCCGCGCATTGCCCGCCTTCATCGAGGCCGCACCGGAAAACCAGCCGGACGCAGAAACCGGCTAGGCGGCTAGGCCTCACTGATACTCTGCCTGCGCCAGGGCTGAGCATTGCCATAGGTGAGAGAGCGCCAGACCCATTCCATCGGGCCAAAACGATAGCGCGCAAGCCAAAGCGGCGACCAGACCAGCTGGAGCGCCCATACCGCGAGCACGATAAGCACTTGGCCAGCGCGGTCGACCTCACCGAACAGGCCAAGCCCTGGAAAGCCGACGAAGATGAAGGTCATGATCAGGGTCTGGCTGAGATAATTGGTGAAGGCCATCCGTCCGGTTGCCGCAAGCACATTGGTCACAGCGCGCAGCGCACCGGCCTGGCAGGCCAGCATGATCGCCGAAGCATAACCAAAGGCGAGGATGAGGCTGCCGACATATTGGGCCAGCGTCGTTTTCCAGACCTCGCTTGCAGCGAACTCCGTCGCCAGCAGGTGCGAGGCTTGCCAGCCGCACAAGATCGCTCCCACCGGGATCGCGATCCCGGCAGACATCAGATAACGCTCACGCGACCAGCCCAGGGTCAGAAAGCCGGACCGGAAAGCCGCCATGCCAATCAGCATCACACCGGCAATCCGCCCGGAGAAGAAGACAATCTGCATCAGCTCGAACATGGCCGCAGTGCCCGAATTATAGGCCAGGCGGTCCACGAAGCCGGACTGGTAGAGATTGTAGATCTCGTCGATCCGCTCTTCGGTAAAGCCCATCGCCTCCGCCCCGGACATGCTCTCGCCGAGCAGGACGCCGATCGCAGTGCTGCCAACCATGAGCAAGCCGGTAAAGGCAACCAGGCCGAGGCCCAGTCCGAACAGGCCACTCGCCGACATGCGCCGCGCTGTAACGACGACCATGCCGGCCAGCGCGTAGGGCACAAGAATATCGCCATACCAGAAGATATGGGCATGGATTACGCCGAAGAATAATAGCCAGAGCATGCGCCGCCAGTGGCGCTTGTGGACGGCATCGCCGGTCCCGAGCATGAGGATGATCCCGGCACCGAACATGGCCGAAAACAGGGTTATGAATTTCAGAGTGAAGAAGGTTTGCGTGATCCACCAGGCCGCCTGATTGCCAAACAGGGTGAAGTCGCCTTCGACATAGGGATAGTCGGACGAAACCCAGGTCATGGCGAAAAACTGCACATTGACCATCAATATCCCGAGGACAGCGAACCCCCGCAGCGTATCGAGACTCTGGAATCGCGTGGCGCGCGGCGCAGACGGCATAAATTCCCTCCTGAGGCGAATCCGCCCTGACTTGGCCCCAATCTTACAAAGATTTCACTCAGCTCAAGCCCTTCGTGAATTGTATCTTTGACCTCCCACAGTCATATAGCAATCATCGAATTGCCGCTTTGAGGGACGCAGGCAAGTTATGAGCGAGTTTCTGGCTTCACTGGTTGAATGGTTCGCGATCATCACAATGTCGGTGATGGGTATTGATTACACGCCGACCGCCTCGTGTGATGACATTGCACCGACCGAGTATCGTGAAACCGTCTACAGCACGGCGGATATGAGCTGGGTTGACGCAGCAGACGGCTTGATTGCTGCCGATAACTGCCTGTCTCTTCGCATCCATGAGGACAGCGAGACCCTGCCACTCTTCGTCGATCAAGCTGTCATTTACAAGAGCTGATCCGGCGCATTTCCGCTAGGATTTCGCTGCAAATCCCCAATTTGCATAGATTATCTGTGTCTAACATCGCTCAATACGCGTATGCTTCCCGGACATGGACAAACAGACGGCGTTCTCGCCCGCGCCATGCGCTGAAGAATTCGCGCACCGCCGGTCGACCGTACAAATGGATGTGCGAGCACCTCTATGAACGAAAATTTGCATGGGAATTCAACGCGCTTGGCCGAGCTGGAAATGCTGAGCGCAGCCTCTGACGCGCCCCTCACCGCACCCGCCCAGCCTGCGCAACAGGACGAATCAGTTGCGGAGGCCGTACAGGGCCGTATGCGCCGCCCCGGCGCCTGGCTGGTCTGGATGGGTAACTGCTTTGCCCTGCTCTGGATTGGTGGCGTCGCCGCCTTTCTGTGGGGATTTCTCGGCCTGCAGTCGCTGGAAAGCCTCACACAATTCGGGTTTGGCCAGCTGACGGGCATGTCCGTCTTTGCCCTGGCGCCAGCCCTGTTGCTGATCACTGCCGGTTTGATGGGACGGGAGATCGTCGCTAACGCGCACAACACCCACCGGGTGGAATTCGCCCTGCGCCAATTATCTGAACCCTCGCGCCGCGCGGAGAATGGTGTACGCAGCCTCGCCGACGCTGTCTCCGGTGAGGTCGAGCGAATCAATGCCGCCATGGACAGCGCGCTTGCCCGCCTGGCGGCCATGGAAGAGGTCATCAGCCATCACGCGGACACGCTCGAACAGTCCGCTGGTGATGCCCGGGAAAAAACCGAGGGCCTGCTGGCCGGCTTGCGCAAGGAGCGTCTCCGCCTCTCGGAAGTATCGGAATCCCTGGACGACAAGGCTGCGCTGATTGCGGCGGCGATCTCGGATCAGTCCAAAATGGTTGCCGCAGCGGCCGAGCTTGCCACCAGCCAGGCTAAGGATACTGAGGAAAAACTTCTGGCCAGCGTCGATACGCTAAATCATGCGAGCGATAAGATTTCCGAGCGCGGCCAGCTGGTTAGCGCCAAGCTCGGCGATCGCATCGACGGCCTCAAGGAGATGTCGAATACGCTGAAGGAGCGGTCTGAAAATCTCGATGCAGCCTATGTAAAGCATCGCGAGCGCCTGGCTGAAGCCAGCGAAAGCCTGCGCCAGGAGCAGGAAAAGATCGCGGCAGCACTCGATTTCCACCGGGCCGAGCTTGATGTCATGACCAAGACCGCCCGCGACGGTGCCGAAGCGCTGAACTCCGCCACCTCCGATGGCTCCCGGGCCTTCAAGGAGGCTGTCGACAAGGCCTTGCAGCGCTCCCAGGATCTCGCGGGCCATATACGGTCGGAAACCGAATATGCCGCGCGCGAGCATGAATCCGCCCTGGCGCGCCTGGTTGCCGCCGCGCAGGAGGCCAAGCAGATTTCCGATGCCGCCATCGGCGCGATCGAGGCGCAGAGCGATGCCATCTCCCAAAAGGTAGAGAAAACCAATCAGGCCGCCTTCGAGGCAGCGAAGCGCTCCGATGAAGCCTTTGATCAACGCCTGTCTGACGCCGAGAAGCTGACCGCCCGGGCGTCCAAGGCTGCAGATGATGCTGCAGAGACCGTAAAACGCCGTCTGGAAGCCGTTCTTGCCTCGACCCGCGCCGAGAGCCAGACCGTCGAACGTCAGATCGACAAGATGACCGAACGGCTCGGCGAACTGCCCGTCATGGCCCGGGAACGCGCCCAGGAAGCGACGGATACATTGCGCCGCGGCCTTGAAGGGCTCAACGCGGCTTCGCTCGCTGCTGCGGAGGAAGCCCAGGAAATCGATGCGACCTTCCAGGCACGCATTCGCCAGAATTATGAATTGCTGAGCGATTTCATGCTTCGCATGGGCTCGGTCGCCGGGGGACGGCGCGTGCCTGAGCTCGGCCTGAACGAGATCCCCGCTCCGCTGGCACGCCGCCCGCGGGCTGCGGAGGACATGTCTGATCAGGCCGCAAGCTCGGCAAACGACATCGCCGAGGATGATGACTCAGAGGCCGTGAGCACGGATGACATGCAAAAGCCCCTGACCGGTGCGGACCGGCGTGGCCCCAGCGAATCAAGCGTCGGTTTCCCGGAACGTCAGCCGCGCGCCTCCAACGAGCCAGGCTGGCGCTGGAAGGACCTTCTGTCCACAATGCCGACCGATGAAGACACCAAGACGGACCCGGGAGGTGGCGAGCGCGGCTAACGCGCCGCCGCCTCGCTTGCCCAACGCGCGAGGTCAGCAGCAACCTCTGTCGATGCCGAATTGAATGCCTGGATAATGTCCGGCACCCGGTTGGCGCTCGCGCGGACCTGGGCCGAGAAAACCCGCGATGCCGCCAGCTCCCGGCCATTGCTTTCGATCAGGCGTGCCGCGATGCGAACACGGATCAGCGGTGCGGCATCACTGCCATTGTCATAGGCCGCCTCGAATTCACTCATATCCATCCGCAATTCAAACCGGCCGCGTATCGCGTCGGAGGGGCGGACGGGTTCAACCCGGTCGGCCTGCGCGTGGAAGGTATCAACGATCAGATTCTGGACGATCACCGGAGCCGGAGCGATCCAGCGCGCACCCGCCATATAGGCAAGATGCTGGTTGTTCACCTCGATCGCAATCTCGTCGCCGGACAGCCCCGCCGGTGCCAGCGGGCGCTGGACCTGGACAATCACCGGCTCGACCCCCGCGGGCATGGTCTGCGGCGCAGGCGCACCGAGACGATAGACCGCGACCGGTTCGGCCTCCGGCAGCAAGGACACGCAGGCGGACAGCGTTGTTGCGGCGAGGGCGATCAGGCTGGTCTTGAGAAAACGGCTCGTGATCATTGCGGGACCTCTACGGTTTCACGCGGCGCGCCGGCAATAAAGGCGCCAGGATTATTCTCCACCTCGGCAGCAACGCGCTCCAGCGCCTCGGAAAGACGCTGAAGATTGGAGGCGGTACGGGTGAGATCGTTCAGACCGGTATCCGCGAAGTCTTCGATCGCAGGGGCGACCGCCAGAACGAGACTGTTGGTGTCAACGGCGGCCTGATTTACGGCCATGGCGGCCAGCTGGGTCTCATTGACCGCCGGCGTGAGATCATTGACCAGGAAGGTTTCCGTCGTCGTGCTGAATTGCTGGAGCGCTTCGGCTGCCGCAGAGATATCAACCGCAGCCGTTTCGATCTGCTGTACAGCGGCGCGGGCATCCTCGATCAGCGCCCCCTCCTCGCTCAGACGGTCAGTGATCTCGCGCAGATTAATCAAGGTCTCGGAGACTTCCTCGACATTCTGCTCACTGAGCAATGCGGACAGGCGGATAAGCGCAATCTGCGCCGCATCCAGCACATCTTCCGAGCCTTCCACCAGACCGTCCAGCTGGGCGCGGCGGGCGAATATTCTCGGTGGCGGTCGATTGGCCGGACTCTGCAGGCGCTGCGCGTCCGGTGACCCGCCGGATATCAGCAGATAAGCCAGGCCAGTCAGTCCCTGCGGCTCGAGCTGGGCAAAGGAATCCACACGGACAGGGGTCTGGGCCAGAACGCGGATCCTGGCGATCACACGACTTTGCTCATCAAGGCCGAGCTCCGTCACCTCGCCAACCTGAATGCCGTTGAACCGCACCTCAGCCGATTCGCGAAGACCGCGTACCGGCCCGTCAAAGACGATGTCGTAATAAGCGTATTCCTCATCAAAAGAGACTTTCGCCATCCATAGCGAGAAGAATATGCCGGCGATGATGAGGCTGACTGCAAACAGGCCCACCAGCACGTGATGCGCTTTGGTTTCCATCGTTTAGCTCTCCTTTCCCGCGAGCGCGGCGCGACCGCGCGGCCCGTGGAAATACTCTTGAATCCAGGGATGCGGATTGCGCATCAGGGCGTCAATAGGCGCAACGGCCTCCACCCGCTTGTCAGCCAGGACGGCGATACGGTCGCAAATGGCGTGCAGGCTGTCGAGGTCATGCGTGACCATCAATACGGTCAGGCCGAGCGCCTGCGACAATTCCAGGATCAGCCCGTCAAAACTTGCGGCCCCGATCGGATCCAGCCCCGCTGTCGGCTCGTCGAGGAACAGGATCTCCGGATCAAGCGCCAGGGCCCGCGCCAGGGCCGCGCGCTTGCGCATACCGCCGGACAACTCCGCCGGGAAGCGCGATGCCGCTTCAGGTGGCAGGCCGGCCAGGCCGATCTTCATGCTCGCAATCTCTTCCATCAGCGATAGCGGCATATCCACATGCTCACGCAGGGGCGCCATTACATTTTCCAGCACCGTCAACGAGGTGAACAGCGCACCGTTCTGGAAAAGCACGCCCCAGCGTGAACTGACATAGCGGCGCTCAACATCGCTCATTTGTGAGAAGCGCCGCCCATTGAGCATGATGTCTCCGGCCTCGGCCTCCTTCAGCCCGAGGATGGTATTCATCAGCACGGTCTTGCCAGTGCCGGAACCGCCAACAAGACCGAGTATTTCGCCGCGGCGTATATCCAGGTCGAGATGCTCGTGAATGACATTGGCGCCGAAGGCGGTCTTGAGATTACGAACCGAGATGAGGACGTCTTCGCTCATATCCCCAGCTCCAGATACATCATGGCGAACAGGGCTTCGAGGACGATCACCGCGAAGATCGACTGCACCACCGAAGCGGTCACCCTCCGCCCGAGCGACTCCACATCTCCCGTCACCTGCATGCCCTGGCGGCAACCGATAATCGCGATCACCAGCCCGAAGACAGGCGCCTTGGACATGCCAACGAGGAAATGGTCCCAGGGCAATTCCTGGTGAAAGCGGGCGATGAATAGCGTCGGCGAGATGTCCTGCGCAGTCCAGGCGACGATCATGCCGCCGAAAATGCCGGAAATCATTGCGCCGAAGGTCAATAATGGTGCCATCAGGGTACAAGCGATCACCCGCGGCAGAACAAGGACCTCGAATGGCTCGAGACCGAGAACGCGCATGGCATCGACTTCCTGCTGCATTTTCATGGCACCAATCTGTGCCGTGAATGCGCTATCCGAGCGACCGGCGAGCATGATGGCGGTGATAAGCACCCCGAATTCGCGCAAGACCGCAATGCCTACCAGTTCAACTGTAAATACAGAAAACCCTAGCGTTTGCAGAAGGTTCGCCCCCATAAAGGCAACCACCGCACCAATGAAAAATGACAGGGTGGCGATGATCGGCATGGCGTTCACGCCGACCTCTTCCATCGCCCAGACGGTAGGCACAAGGCGCAGGCGGCTCGGACGGGCCAGGGTGGATAGGCCGACCATGATCGTCCGACCAAGAAAGCCGAACGTGTCCAGCACCTCGTCGAGCATGGCTTCTAGCCCCTGCCCGATCCGGCTGAGGGTTGCGCGGAAACCATAGCTGCTTGATTCGTCGGTCGTGCAGATCGTGGTGCGCGCTCGCACCTCGGCAATCAGGCGCTGAGCGGTGCGATGATCACCTTGAAAATGAAAGGCGCCATCGGGCTGGCCACAGCGACGCGTCATACGACCGAGAACGTAGGCGCCGCTCGTATCGATACGCCCTAAGTGCTCGAAATTAAAGACGATAGCACCAGGATCAACGGCGGCCTCAATATCCCGCAGTGTCTGGTCGATCTGTCCGACCGTCTCCACCACCCAGTCTCCAGACACGTCAAGAAAAGCCTTGCCTGACTCCTCACGCAAGACCACTCGTGCTGGCTGAATCGAAGGCTGATGCTGTCCCCTCATAGCGGGGAGCCTAATCGATTTTTTTCACGGACGGGAGTGAGGAAACGCGGTGAAGTGCGATTGCAGCAAACAGGCCAAGCGCGGACGGGACCAGCATGACGGCGAAGCCGCCAATTCCAATCCAGGCGTAAAAATATCCCGAAGCCGCCGCGGACGCCGCCATGACCAATCCACCCGACAGGGCAGAGTTGATCGCCTGGACTGTGGCCGTATGGCGCTCCGGCGTGCTGTCGATGGCGAAACGTAAAAAACCGATATAGGCGGCCGCGAAGGTCAGCGCGTGCAGCAATTGCAATCCAAACAGGATTGGCAGTGGCGGGCCGAGTGCTGTCAGACCCCAGCGCAGGATCGACCCGACAGCTCCCAGTCCCAGCAATTGCGCCGGGGTCAGGCGCCCCAATATCCCCTTGCCGGACCACCACAGGAAGAGAATTTCGATCACCACGCCTGTCGCCCATAATGCACCGATGACCAGTTGCGAATGGCCCTGCTCGGCCCAGGCAATCGCGGAGAAGAAATAGTAGAAACCGTGCGCACCCTGGACACAGGCCGAGGCGATCAGCGCCCAGCCGAACGGGCCGCGCACCATCTGGCCGAACTGCTTCCAGTCGATCCGATGATCTTCAGGCTTGCCGTCGGATACGCCCTTGGGCAGGGCAAGGGCGGTCAAGGCGATGAATACCGCGCCGGTGGTGACAAAGACCATCACGCTCTCGGACCCGGATAGATCCAGAATGGCTCCCGCGACGAAATTGGCGAGGACAAAGGCAGCGGATCCAAAGGCCCGTACCGGCCCGAAAGGGATTATGCCAGCCCGCGACTCGCGCATTGCAAACGCATCTGCAATCGGGATCTGACCAAAGAAGCCCGCTGACGCCAGCAAGGCCAGCACCAGCAGCGGCCAGGGCGAATTGACCGGCAAGTGCATGGCGAAGGCGACCAGTGCGATCAATGCCAGCGCCGCAATTGGCCGTCTTTGGTAAGTGGCCCGATCCGACCAGCGCGCGCCGATCGGCGAGACCAGGAAACGGCCCGCATATCCGGCTGCGCCAATCCAGCCAATCCACTCCGCCGAAATTCCACGCCCCTCCAGCCAGACCGGAAAATAGGGCAGGAAAGCCCCGAGGGTCAGGTAGAAGGCGCCGAAATAGGCGGAGAAGCGAAGAGCTTGTAAATTCATGTGGCCGCGGTCCTAGCGTGCCCGCCTTACAGTTTGATGACGAAACTGCATAGGCATCATAAGCTTGGCGAACAGCGTTCACTTCGCTAGTTTCCGGCTAAGTCCTTTCAGAGCCACACCGGATGACTTCCATTTCGACTGCAGATTCCTCCGCGCCCGACGCATTAGAGTCAGGGCCAATCCGTCCCTTACGCGTGCTGGTAAGCGGCTACCGGTCGCATCCCTATGTCGGCGGACAGGGTGTGTATATCCGCGAACTCACTACCGCGCTGAAGGCGCTTGGGCATCAGGTCAGTGTTGCGTCAGGCCCGCCCTATCCGCAGCTGGATGACGGTATTCGCCTGATAAAACTGCCTTCCCTCGACCTGTTCAGCGAGCAAAATGCCTTTCTGGCATTGAAGTTTCATCACCTCAGCTCGGCACCGGACTTCCGTGAATGGCTGGCCCACAATACGGGCGCTTTCGCAGAGCTCAGCTCCTTTGCTCTGCGGCTTGAAGCCTATCTGCGTGACTATCAGGATGACTTCGACATCGTGCACGACAATCAGACGCTGATGCCCGCCTTCCTGCGCATCAATCGCCGGATCCCTGTCGTCACTACCCTGCACCACCCGATCGCGATTGATCGGGAATTCGCGATTGCCGCCGGTCGCCGCTGGTGGGAGAGGCTTCTGTCTCGCCGCTGGTATTCATTTGTGGAAAAACAGGCGCGGACCGCACGCAAGCTTCCTCGAATGCTGGCTGTGTCCCACGCTTCTGTCGAGAGTCATGCCGATCACTACCGGCTTGATTCTTCCCGAATTGAGGTCGCGCACAACGGCATTGAACATGCCGTCTTCCGGCCCGACCCTGAGATCGCGCGCGAGCCAGGCCTGATCGTGACGACTGCAAGCGCCGACGCTCCGATCAAGGGCCTGGATCTCTTGATCCGGGCGCTGGCAGAAATTGCGCCCAGCCGGCCGGATTTGCGGTTGCACATCATTGGAAATCTGCGGGATGGGCCGGCCAAGCGCGCGCTGGCAGAGCTGGGGCTCGCGGACCGTGTCAGCACCAGTGCCGGCCTCGCGCGTGAAGAGATCGCGGCCCTTTATCGACGCGCCAATGTGGTGGCCTGCCCGGCGCGTTTTGAGGGCTTTGGCTTCCCGGCTGCCGAGGCGATGGCCTGCGGCGCGGCGGTGTGCACCAGCGACGGCGGCGCCCTGCCCGAGGTCGTCGGCGATTGCGGCCTGGTTTCACCGGTCGAGGACACAAAGGCCCTGGCAATGAATATCGCCAGCCTCCTCGATGACCCGGCCCGCGCTGCCGCGCTTGGGGAGCGCGCAGTGGCACGCGCCCAGGCCGCCTTCCAGTGGCGCGAGCACGCGCTGGCAGCGAACCGGCTTTATGATGCTGCCCTGGCGGAGCGGGAGACAGGTTCATGATGGTCACCATCCGCATTGAGGACCTGCAGCTGGAACCGGGCATGCGGGTGCTGGACCTGGGCTGTGGCCGCGGCCGGCATCTTCACGCGCTCTACTGGGATGATGTTCCGGTGGATGTCGTGGGGCTCGACCTGTCCCTGGAGGATGTGAAAACCGCCTGGGATGGATTTTTCGAACTGCCACCACCGGATCCGCACTCGGACCAGCGCTCGGCCGTGGTCACCACAGGCGATGCCCACCGGCTGCCCTTTCCCGACGGGAGTTTCGACCGCGTAATCTGCTCGGAAGTCCTCGAGCATGTGCCCGATCCCGATCAGGTTCTCTCGGAAATCTCCAGAATTCTTAAACCCGGCGGGCTGTTTGCGGCATCTGTGCCGCGCTACTGGCCGGAGGCGATCTGCTGGCGCCTGTCCGAAGGCTATCAGAACACGCCGGGCGGCCATGTCCGGATTTTCCGCTCAAAGGCCCTGCGCCGTGCGATCGAGCAGCAGGGCTTCCGCCGGTTTGCCCGGCATTGGGCCCACGCGTTGCACAGCCCCTACTGGTGGCTGCAATGCGCCCTCTGGGATCGTCGGGACCATAGTCGCAGCGTGCGCTGGTATCGGAAATTCCTGGAATGGGACCTTCTGCAACGCCCCTGGCTGACGCGAGGCATGGAAGCCCTTCTCAATCCGGTGATGGGCAAGTCCATCGTCATGTATTTCCGGAAAGTCCTATGAGCCAGATTGTCGATATCAGGGCCTGTGCCGATCACATTGAGACCCTGCAGGGCGCTGATGGGGCAATCCGCTGGGTAGAGGCAGGTATCTGGGACGCCTGGAATCACGGCGAAAGCGCCATGGCGCTGGCGATCGCGGGGCGCGAAGCATCGGCCTTGGCTGCGCTCGATCTGCTCTGCGAGCGGCAGGAGGGCGATGGCGGTTTCACCGGCGATCTTGGTGCCTCCGTTCCGCTTGATGATGCCAATCGTCATCTTCTGCCGGGAACGCCGGACACGGCGCGCGATACGAATTTCACCGGCTATGTCGCCACCACGGTTCTGCGCAGCCTGCTGGCGCTGAATAGAATGGACTTGCTGCCACGTTACTGGCCGATGATGCAGGCCGCCGGCGACTTCATTCTCGATCATCAGACCGAGCATGGTGATATCGTCTGGCGAGCGCGTGAGGACGAAGCGCTGGAAGCGATCGACTCCCTGCGAGCCGGCAATGCCTCCCTGTACAAATCACTGGAATGCATCGCCCTCGCTGGCCGCAGCCTTCAGCTGGAAGTGACACCCTATATCGAGGCGCGCCGCGCTGTCGGGGCGGCCCTGCGCGAAAATGATGCGCGTTTCGATCGTTTCGGAACCGATCGGCGGCGCTATGCCATGGATTGGTATTACCCGGTTCTCGCCGGCGTACTGCCCTTGGAGAGTGCCCGGGCCCGCCTCTATGCACGCTGGCGCGAATTCGTGGTCGCGGGGCTAGGCTGTCGTTGCGTCACCGACGAACCCTGGGTCACAGCGGCGGAAACTGCCGAGCTCGCCCTGGCGTGCCTGAGCGTCGGACAGAAAGACCAGGCGCGGGCCCTGTTGCGCGATCTTGCACCCCTGGCCGCCGATACCGGCGGTTACTGGATGGGTTGGCAGTTTGCAGAGAATGTCATCTGGCCCCATGAGCGTCCGTCCTGGACAGCCGGAGCGCTTGTCCTGGCGGCTGACGCGCTGGACGGGCTGACCCCGGGATCAAGCCTGCTGATCAAGAATCATCAGCCTGAACTGCCGTCTACGCGGAGCGCCGCAGCACTTCCAGCGTTCCTACGCGCCTGACCGGTTCGAACAGGCCGGAGGCCACGGCCAGCTTCCAGATTTCATAGGGCGGACGTCCGCCATCTTCGGGATTGGGGAAGACATCGTGGATCGCGAGTATGCCGCCCGTGACAACACGTCCGGCCCAACCCCGGTAATCCGCCAGTGCAGCCTCCATGGAATGACCGCCATCAATGAAAATCATGCCGAGCGGGGTCTGCCAGTTCGCGGCAATTGTAGCGGACCGGCCGATTAGCGGTATGACACAGTCTTCCAGCTCCGCCCTGAACAGCGTCCGCCGTAATTCCCGCAAGGTCTCGACCGCGCCCAATTCGTCATCGTAAAGGTCCGGGTCATGATACTCCTCGCCCGGCTGATGCTCCTCGGATCCGCGGTGATGATCCAGCGTATACAGGACCGTTCCCGCACTGCGCGCCGCCGGACCCAGATAGAGGGCGGACTTGCCGCAATAGGTCCCGATTTCAAGAATAGGGCCCAAAGCGCCATGCGACCGGGCGAGCTCACCAAGTGCCTCGCCCTCCTCGACAGCAAGAAAGCCTTTGACCAGGTCTGGATTCATCATCAGGACGCGGAGGATGAACGCATGTGCATGCGGATATCGGCCAGCTCATCTGCGCGATCTCGCAGACCTTCTGAATGTGCTGCGAGCCGGTCCCGATGCGTTGTCAGCTGTGCCAGTGACATGTGATCCGCATGGGATGCCACGGTCTCGATCGCCTGATCGAACGTGTCGAGGGCTTCGCGGGAATGCGCGACCGCGCGTTCGACCAGTTCAAGATCGCGGGTCAGGGATTCCCGGCTGACGCCTTCCTCACGACCGATGAGATGCGCCGCGGCAAGGTCGACATCCCTCACAAGATCCTGGGCCTCATCTATATCCATGGTCAGCTGGGCCACCGCCACAGCACTGTCCATGGTCGAGAAATTCGTCTGCGCCAGATATGGCACGGGATCCGGCGTCGGCATCACGTCCTCATCGGACCGCTGGCCGGTCAGACGAGCCATCCAATTGCTCGTGGTCGCCTGAAGCGTTTGAGCGGCCCGGATCCAGCCGCGCTCTTCAAACACGGATTGTAGACGGCTTGTCGCCCCGCGCAGGGACAGCTGGGTCTGGGTTTCTGCGGAATGACCGGGTAGCGCGGAACTGACCATGGAGATCGGCGCGCTCGCGCACGCGGACGCAAGTGCACATGCACCAATCATCACTGCTACACCCAGGTACTTGCCCATGTACAATGCGGTCCCAAAAAGAAAATACAGCCCCAAGTTTTTAACATTATAGGCCTGGCCGGAAATAGGCTATGATTTATTCCGTTTATGACTGACTAACGGCATGTTTCATGATGGATGCTGCATTCACGCGCAGACTGCTCTATCCGCCGCTCCAGCCCTATCGCTCAGCGCGGCTCGGCGTCGGCGATGGGCATGAACTTTATGTCGAGGAATGCGGACGCCCCGATGGCCTGCCTGTCGTCTGCCTGCATGGCGGCCCGGGCGGCGGGTGCTCCCCGGCCCTGCGCAGATTTTTCGATCCGGAGCGCTATCGCATCATCCTGTTTGATCAGCGCGGCTGTGGTCGTTCGACACCCCATGCCTCCGTCCGCGCCAATACAACCGCCGACCTGGTCGATGATATAGAACGCATACGGGTGATGTGCGGCATTGAGAAATGGCTTGTCTTCGGCGGGTCCTGGGGCGCGACCTTGGCCCTTGCCTATGGCCGGGCGCATGCTGATCGCTGCCTGGCCTTTGTTCTGCGGGGCATCTTCTTGTGCACGCAAAGCGAGCTGGACTGGTTTTATCGCGACGGTGCCAACATGCTTTTCCCAGACGCCTGGGAACGCCTGGTCAGCCCGCTCGCCAATACCGAGCAGGACGATATCATCCGTGCCTATTATGAACGTTTATCCGAGGCCGATGTTGTGCGGCGACGCCCGGACGCCCTGGCCTGGTCGCGCTGGGAAAGCGCGCTGATCTCACTGGCCGGAGATCCAACCGCCCCGCTTGCCGACCCGATGCGCGCAGATGCGCTCGCCCGGCTGGAAACCCATTACTTCCAGCACAAGGGCTTTTTTGAGAGAGACGGCGAGCTGCTGGACGATGTCGCCCGCTATAACCAGATTCCGGCGATTATCGTGCAGGGACGGTATGATGTCGTGACGCCGCCCAAAACGGCCTGGAGCCTCGCTCGGGCATGGCCGAAAGCGAAGCTCCAGATGATTGGCGATGCCGGTCATGCCGCCGGCGAGCCCGGCGTGGTGGACGCGCTGGTACGCGCCACCGACAGCCTGGCTGATCAGCTGGTCTAGCCCAGACCCAGCGCCGCGTTGAGGCCGCCGCCGAGGAAGCGGGCGTCCAGGCCCAGCATCAATACCAGTCCGACCACAACCGGAATGATCCAGCGGATCATGAAGTGGAAGAAACCGAACATGCGGTTCGAGGCATGTGAAAGCTCATCGCGCAAAATGGTCTTGGGCAGAACCCAACCAGTGAAGAGCGCGATCAGGAAACCACCGAAGGGCAGCAGGATTTCGCCGGAAATCACATCCAGGAAACTGCCGCCGAATTCAGAGGAATACACCGAGCCCGCGCCGATCAGGAATGCGAAACCGCCCAGCATCCAGGCGATTTGCGGCCGACCAAAATTCGAATGCTCATCGAAGAAAGCCACGGTGGCTTCCAGTAGCGAGATCGACGAGGTCAGTGCGGCAATAAAGGCCAGGAAGAAGAAAGCGCCGCCGATGAGATTGCCGGCTGGCATGGAGCCGAACAAGGCGGGCAGTGTATCGAAGATCAGGCTCATCCCGGCAGCCGGGTCCACCCCTGCGGAGAACACGATCGGGAAGATCATGAAGCCGGCAATCAGGGCCACCAAGGTGTCGGCACCGGAGATAATCCCGGCGCTCTCACCAATATTGGTCTCCTTGGTGAGATAGGAGCCATAGGTGATCATGATGGCGGAGGCGACACCAACCGAGAAGAAGGCCTGGCCGAGCGCCGAAACCATCGTGCCGCCGTCGACCGCATTGAAGTCGGGCGTGAACAGATAGGTGAAGGCCTGCACCGTCGAGCCATCCCCGAAACCGCGCAAGACAGCGAAAACGGTGAGACCGGCAAGCATGACGAAAAAGAGCGGCATCAGGATTGTGACAACGCGTTCAATTCCACCCTTCAGGCCGCGCGAAACGATCCAGATTGTGAAGATCATGAACAGGCCCTGCCAGATGAGGCCGGCCATGGAGCCGCCATAGAACATGTTGGCGCCTGCATCTGTCGCGAAGCCGCCAGCAAAACCGGCTGCGGACATCGCCATAACCTGTCCCGCAATCACGGAATAAGTGGTCAGGACAAGAAAACCGCCAGCCATGCAGACCCAGCCCACAAAGGACCATTTGCCAGACTTCTTGGCCTCGACCGCCAGAGCGCGGGTGGAGGTCACGGCTGATTTCTGCGCCCGACGACCGATGGTGAATTCCGCGATCAGGACCGGAAATGCGATCAAGGCGACACAGGCGATATAGATGAGGACAAAGGCCGAGCCGCCATTCTCACCGGTCTGGAAGGGAAAACGCCAGAGATTTCCCAGACCGACCGCGGAACCGACCGCTGCCATGATGAATGCGAAGCGCGACGACCAATGCGCGTGCGCTGCTGCTGAAGGCGTAGCCGCCATGATAATTCTCCCCAGTGCGACAGCCCCCGAGAACTGCCGTCAAAATGTTACAAATCGCCGCGCACACTTCCCCAAGCACAAAGCCCGGTCAAGCTTGACACGGCAGGTGATCCCGGTCAGCCAAACAGGCTGGCGCCTTTCGGAGGCTCCGCATTTCGGTGAATATGCGCGCTCAGGATGAGGCCAAATCCGGCCAAAACGGCCAACATCACCGTACCGCCATAAGAGATAAGCGGCAGCGGCACGCCGACAACCGGAAGCGCCCCCATCACCATGCCGACATTGATGAAGACATAGAGGGCAAAGGTCGTTGCCACCCCCATTGTCAAGAGGCGCAGGAAGACGGACTTGCAACTCATGGCAATGGCCACGGTATTGGCCAGAACCAGCCCATAGACGGCCAGGACGACAATGCCGCCGACAAATCCGAACTCCTCCCCGAGAATGGTGAAGATGAAGTCCGTCTGCTTCTCCGGCAGATAATCAAGCTGGGATTGGGTGCCTTCCATAAACCCCTTGCCGGTGAAACCGCCCGAGCCCAGCGCGATTTTCGACTGCAGGATCTGATAGCCAGCGCCCAGCGGATCGGCGTCCGGGTTGAACATGGTCAGGATACGCTGACGCTGATAATCCTGCAGTCCAAAACTGAAAAAGGCGATGCCCCCGACCAGCCCTGCCAGACCACCGGGCAGAATGATTTTCCAGCTCAGCCCGGACAGGAAAACGACGGCTCCGCCGGTCGCGACAAGCAGCAGCGTCGTACCCAGATCCGGCTGATTGGCGATCAACAGCGCGGGCGCTCCGATCAGAATTCCGGGGATGAAAAGCCCGCCAAGGCTGGAAACCTTGTCAGTGGGCAGGTCGTGATAGAAACGGGCGAGCGCCAGGACCAGGGCGACTTTCATCACCTCGGCGGGCTGCAATCGGAGCGGCCCCAAATCCACCCAGCGCTGCGATCCATTGATGGTCACTCCGAAGAGTTCGACCATGACCAGCAGGATCAGCGCGCCCACATAGGCGGGATAGGCCACACCCATCCAGAAGCGCGGCGGGAACATGGCGATGACAATCATGCCCACAAAGCCGAGGGCGAAACGCGTCATATGCTTCCACGCCCAGGGGTCCCAGGCGCCGCCGGCCACCGAATACAGCATCCCGGTCCCGGCCATGCCGAGCAGTGCCAGCAAAAGGACGAGCGTCCAGTTGATTTCCATCATCTTGCCCGGCAGGTCGCGGGGCACTGTCTCGCGGAAAACGGCCATCAGGCGTCTCCCCGGTCCGGCGTGACGGAGGCGAAAATACCCGGCCGGTTCGAGGGATCCCGGGCCAGTGTATGACGCAGAATATCGCGCGCCGGTCGGGTCGCAGCACTTGATCCGCCGCCATGCTCGACCACGACGACACACGCATATTTCGGATTATCCGCAGGGGCATAGCACATGAAGAGGCCGTGATTGCGCAGGCGCCAGGGCAGATCTTCCTGTTCGCGAACTCCGGCCGCACGCTCCTCGGCCGTGATCGAGAAGACCTGCGACGTCCCCGTCTTGCCGGCCATTTCCACGCCCTCAAGGCCAATACCGCCGAGCGAGTAGGACGTCCCGCCCACCTCGTGCACGACAGCGCGCAGCCCTTCACGCACGAGACCCATTGCCCGGTCACTCAAACCGATATGCGGCGCCGGCGGCATCATCGCATTGCGGAACAAGGTCGGCTCAACCGAGCGACCCGAGGCGATGCGGGCTGTCATAACGGCAATCTGGAGCGGGGAAGCCAGGACGAAACCCTGGCCGATCCCGGTATTATAGGTTCGCCCCGTAGTCCAAGGCTCATTGCGATTGGCGCGCAGCCATTGCGGTGACGGATTCAGGCCGCGGGCGACGCCGGAAATGCCGATATCAAACTGTTCGCCTATCCCGAAGCGGGCAGCCATCTCATTGATGCGATCGATCCCGAGCCGGTCGGCAATCTCGTAGAAATAGATGTCGCAGGAGGTTTTCAGCGCCTCATGCAGATTGACCCGGCCATGACCTTCACGGCGCCAGCAATGGAAATCCCGATCGCCCAGCCGTGTCGAACCATTGCAGAACATGGTCTCGGAGGGCGGGGCCACATCATGCTCGAGCGCCGCCGCCGCAACAATCGCCTTGAAGGTTGAGCCCGGCGGATAGGTGCCTTGGATGGATTTATGGAAGAGCGGCCGCCGATCATTATCCCGATAGGTCGCGTAATTCGTCGAGGAGATACCGCCAACAAACAGATTGGGATCGAAGGCCGGGGTCGACACCAGGGCGATCAACTCACCGGTATTCACATCGATCACCACGGCCGAGGCGCTCTCATTGCCCAGTCGTTCCGAGGCATAGCGCTGCACATCGCCATCAAGCGTCAGCACGATATCCTGACCCTGCTGAGGTTCTGTGGACTGATCGGGCAATTCGCGGATCACCCGGCCACGTGCATTGACTTCGGTCTTCAGCGCGCCGGCCGCACCCCGCAGATCCTGCTCGCGGGCGATCTCCACACCGGTCTTGCCCACCCGGAAGCCGGGATGGCGCAGCAGGCGTTCCGCATCGCGATTATCATTGGCGATATCCTGCTCATTGGGTGATTGCACATAGCCGATCACATGGGCGAAGGCCTCGCCATGCGGATAGGAGCGGATTTCGCCGACATCGGGGACAATTCCGGCCAGTTCCGGGGCGTGCAGATTGATGGCAGAAAAGGTTTCCCAATCCAGATCATCCGCGATGGTGATCGCGCGAAATGCAGGCTGGCGCGCAACCGCGCGCATCACACGTTCCCGACGGGCCTGGCTGATCGGCATAAAGCGCGAGAGCCGGTCCAGCGCAGCGCCCACATCGCCGGCATTTTCCGGTATCACCAGAATTCGATAACTGTCGCGATTATCAGCGATCGGTCCGCCAAACCGGTCCATAATCCGGCCACGCGAGGGCGGCAGAAGCCGATAGTTGAACTGATTGTCCTCGGACAGCAGGCGGTAGCGCTCAGTCTCGAGCACTTGCAGGGCATAGAGCCGCGCGCCGAGCGCTGTGAAGGTCAAAGCCCCCGCCCCGGACATCAGCAGCGCCCGGCGGGTGAATTTCAATTCCTGTTCCTGGCGATCAGCGCGCATGATTCCTCGCGATCACCCCCCGATAAAGCCGCTGCGACTGGTCCGGCGGTTTCGCACCACCAGGAAGGCCAGAAGCGGGAACATGAGGATTGATGCGACCGCCTCAATAATCAAGGGCTGAATATTGGCCGGCTGGCCCGGCAGCAGCGATCCGGCGACATAGGCGATGACATGGGCGAGCAGCAAGGTTCCGGTGAAGCGCAACACTATCGGCGGCAGGTCTCGCGGCATGCCATCCTCGCCGCGAAAACGGAAGGCTGCGATCGAGACCAGATAGGACAAGGCCCACACGCCCATCGGGGCGCCGGTCAGCAGGTCCTGGGTCAATCCGATCACGAAGACGGCAATGGGCGGCATGAAATAGGGCCGCAGGCCGGACCAGAGGAATATCACCATCAGCGGCCAGGTCGGCATGATGGAAATCCCCTCAATCAGCCGGGTCGGCGCCGCGTGAAAGAGCAAGGCCGCAATCACAGACAGGACACAGCCCAGCGCGGACCAGTAAGGCAGGCTTCGCTCGGTGGGACGTCTCACGGCGTATCCTCCGCAATCGCAGATGCCGCTGCCGTTTCGGGCACGGGATTGTCCGCGCCTTCGCCATCTGCAGCGACGGCGATGGGCGTCTCGGCTTCGGCCTCGCCCGGCGGTTCGTCGGATGCGGCTATGGCCGGCTCGATCTGTGGCGCCTGCGCAGGCTGGTAGGGCCAGACCCAGACGAAGTCGATCGGCGCCTGGTCCGAATAGAGTTCAACACGCCATCCGCCTTCACGCGTTGGCACTGCGATACCGACCGGCAGGCCACGCGGCAATATCCCGTCATCCCCCGAGGAGACGATACGGTCGCCCGGCTCGATATCGGGTTGCCGGCCCAGATAGTCCAGACGCGGATAGTCCGAGTTATCGCCGACCAGAATCGCCCGCGCATTGGACCGGTCGATCATAATCGGCACACGGCTATTCAGGTCGGTAAGCAACAGGACACGGGCAGACCGTTGCCCTGTTTCATAAACACGTCCGACCAGCCCGTAGAGATTGATGACAGGATAGCCGTCCGCAACACCGCTCTCGGCGCCGCGCCCGATCAGGCGGGCCTGGACGAAAGGCCCCTGGGGATCAGCAACGGTCCAGGCGCCGATCCGGTCCTCTGTCGCTGGCGTTTGCACGTTCAGGGCGGACTCATAGACCTCGATACGGTCGCGTTGCCGATAGGCGAGGTCTTCCCAATAACGCGCCTCGATCAATTGCTGGCGCAGCTCGGCATTCTCGCGAGCAAGCTCACCCTGATTGCGGAAATAGGGTCCAATACCTTTCACCGCACGGATTGGTTGAGCGGCCAGCTCCAGCAAGGGGGCAGCTATATCGGTAAATCCGGCACGAAAGCGCGCAAAGGCGTCAGAGCGCGAAGAGGGCTGGTCGAACGCAATAAGCGCTCCCGAAATCACAATCAGGGCGATGAAAATCGTGCGCGAGAAGCGGACGCCATGTTCCGCATCATTTCGTGTCGAGCGTCGAGACGCCAACGACCTACTCCTTCTCCCCCGCCCCGCCGGAGATTACACGGCTTCAGAGAGAATGGGACGCCAAATCTTGAGGTCTTCCACAGCGCGTCCGCATCCGAGCACGACACAGGACAGGGCTTCATCAGCCAGGCTGACCGGAAGCCCTGTGCGTTCGCGCAATTCCGTATCTAGATTACGCAGCAGCGCACCACCACCCGTCAAGACAATGCCCTTGTCGACGATGTCGGCAGCCAGTTCCGGCGGCGTCGCCTCAAGCGCCTGCTTGACCGCCTCGACGATCTGCTCGACCGGCTCGGACAGCGAATCCGCGATCATGGCCTCGGTCACCGCAATCTCGCGCGGCACGCCATTCATCAGGTCACGCCCCTTGATATCAAGCGACAGCCCCTCGCCCTTCACGGGCGGCATGGCGGATCCGATTTCTTTCTTTATCCGCTCGGCCGATGTCTCACCAATCAGCAGGTTTGCGGACCGACGGATATAGTTGATGATGGCTTCGTCCATCTTGTCGCCACCGACCCGGACGGAGCGCGAATAGACAATGCCCGACAGGGACATCACCGCGACCTCGGTGGTGCCGCCACCGATATCCACAATCATCGAGCCGGTCGGCTCATCGATGGGAAGGCCCGCGCCTACGGCGGCGGCCATCGGCTCATCGATCAGATAGACTTTGCGAGCCCCCGCCCCGAGGGCCGATTCATGAATCGCGCGGCGCTCAACCGCTGTCGCGCCAGACGGGACACAGATCACGACCTGCGGGCTGACCATGGCGCGGCGATTATGCACTTTCTGGATAAAGTGCTTGATCATCTCCTCGGCGACATCGAAGTCGGCGATGACACCATCACGCATCGGACGAATGGCTTCGACATTGCCCGGAGTCTTGCCGAGCATCAGCTTGGCTTCAGCGCCGACGGCCTGAACGTGTTTTCGGCCCTTATCGACCTTATAGGCAACGACAGAGGGTTCATTGAGAACCACTCCACGGCCTTTGACGTAAACCAGAGTGTTGGCGGTGCCGAGGTCGATGGCAATATCCGCCGAAAGCAAACCGAAGAGGCTGTTGAGCATAGCGCGCTTATTCGAGAAGTGTGGCGGCAAAGCCGCGTTGCAACTATTTTTCTTGTGCGATGATGCGCGCGATATTGCAAGGGCTCGTCTTACGCAAACGCACAATTCTTCATTCGCGATTGCACCCGTTCAGCTCAAAGCCTCACGCCTCGTCTTCGCTTGGCCGGTTGCGCCGCAACCAGCGCCGCGCCAAAAGCATGACGCCAAGCCAGGCCCCAGCGGCCGCAAGCAGCGCCAATACGATCAGGATATTCTGGCCATTTAGAAGATCGAGTATGCTTTGTCCTGCAAGGCTGACGAGGATGATTTTCGGCGCCGAACCGATGGCCAGCCCCAGCGCGAAGGCCCAGTACGGCGTACGCGCGACACCGAACCCCATATTGACGACAATAAAGGGGCCGGACGGGACCCAGCGCACCAGCATCGAGGCCAGCAAGCCATTTTTACCAATAAAGTCGGAAATGCGATTGGCCCAGTCGCCGCCATAGCGTTTGAGAATATCGGCACCGAAATAGCGACCGAGAACATAATTGACCGACCCGGCGACCAGGGTGGAAATCCAAGCATAGAAGAAGCCGGTGATTGGCCCGAAGGCGAGCACCGCTGCGGCCATGAGTGCGAATTGCGGCGCGCCGAGGAATGACATCAGGGTGAAGACCATGATGGTCAATGGCAGGGCGTACCAGCGGGTCGCGGCCTGCTCGAACCAAATGCCGAAAATTCCCGATTCGGAATCCATGAAGAATTTGCCGAAGACAAACACCATCGCGACAAGACCGAACAGGACGAGCGAAATCATGACGGCGCGCGCCGCCTTCGCATCCATGCGCAGGAAGAAATCGACAATGCGGTTCATCTGGGCGGTGGCCCTTCCTGGTTCACTCGCGCCTAACTAAGCAGAGATTGGGCCAGCTGCAATGCGCATTTGCGGTCCCTACCCGACAAGCCTCTCACCCAATCCCAGCGGATCCCACCTAATTCTCCCCTTCCCGGTAGTGCCGTCTTTACCGGTGACCGTGCATTCTGACCTGGTGTGACGGCAGGAGTGCGTCGGATAATGAAATCGCTGATCTTCAGCATCGTCTGGACTCTGCTTGCGGCCGTTTTCGTCGTCGCGTTTCACTTCCAGACCGACTTTCAGACCGAGAGCGCGGTCTTCAAGCTTGTTTTCAGGCTCATGCCGCTCATCGGGCTAATTTTCATCTGGGATAGCTGGCGCAAATACCGCCGGTTTCGCAGTGTCAGATGCGAGCCCAGCGGGAATGGTGAGGTGTTCGTCTGGACCGAGCTCAACGGGTCGCAAAGGCGTAGCGAAACCGATCCACGACCCAAATGGGAAGACGATGATCGCCTGACAGATCCCTAGCCTGTGGCACCCCTACCCTGTGGACTATCCAGCCAGCGCGTACACTCCCATCGGACCGTTGAACTTGCCAGTCCTTTCGCAGGCAATTATGTCTTGCCACCGAACAATATACGGTTGGCGCGAAGCGGAATGCTGCAGCGCACTCTCATCTACAAACAAGAACTGCCGGGGCCTCCATGAGCTTGTATTCTGACTATCTTCAAGAGATCGAAACACGCAAAACACAGGGCCTGAACCCCAAGCCCATCGAAGGTGGTGAGCTTGCTGCCGAAATCATTGCCCTGATCAAGGACACCGGCAGTGAGTATCGCGCACAATGTCTCGATTTCCTGATCTACAACACCCTGCCGGGCACCACACCGGCGGCGGCACAAAAAGCGGAATTCCTGCGCGAGATCATAACAGGTGAAATCTCCGTGCCCGAGATCTCGGTCGAGTTTGCCTTTGAGCTCCTGTCGCACATGAAGGGCGGACCCTCGGTTGATGTCCTGCTTGATCTGGCCCTTTGCCAGGATCGCGTCATCGGCCCGAAAGCGGCGGACGTGCTGAAGACCCAGGTCTTCCTCTATGAATCCGACACAACGCGCCTCGCCGAGGCCTATGAGCGCGGCGATGAGATGGCAAAACTCCTTCTGGAGAGCTACTCACAAGGCGAGTTTTTCACCGAACTTGCCGAAATCGACGAGATTATCCAGGTGGTGACCTATGTGGCAGCTGAAGGGGATGTCTCAACCGACCTCCTCTCGCCCGGCAATCAGGCCCATTCGCGCTCCGATCGCGAGCTGCACGGCAAATGCCTGATCTCCGAACAGGCCCAGGAAGAAATCGAGGCGCTCAAGGCGCTCCACCCCGACAAACAGATCATGCTTGTTGCCGAGAAGGGCACGATGGGCGTGGGCTCATCACGCATGTCAGGCGTCAACAATGTCGCGCTGTGGACAGGCAAGCAGGCCAGCCCCTATGTGCCCTTCGTGAATATCGCGCCAATCGTCGGTGGCACCAATGGAATTTCGCCGATCTTCCTGACCACGGTCGGCGTGACCGGTGGTATCGGTATTGATCTCAAGAACTGGGTGAAGAAGTTCGACGCGGACGGCAAGCCGGTCCTCGATGCGAATGGCGATCCGGTGCTCGAACAGTTGTATTCCATCGATACCGGTACAGTACTGACCATCAATACCAAGACCAAGACCCTCTATGACGCCACTGGCGAGCAGGCGCTGGCCGATATCTCTGCCTCCCTGACCCCTCAAAAAGTGGAATTCATCAAGGCGGGCGGCTCCTATGCCGTCGTCTTCGGCAAGAAGCTGCAGAGCTTCGCCGCCCAGACGCTGGGCATTGAGGCGCCGACAGTCTTCGCTCCGTCCAAGGAAGTCTCCGTCGCAGACCAAGGCCTTACCGCGGTCGAGAAAATCTTCAACAATAATGCTGTGGGCGTTTCCGAGGGCACCACATTGCATGCCGGCTCCGACGTGCGCGTCCGCGTCAATATTGTCGGCTCGCAGGACACGACCGGACTGATGACCTCGCAGGAATTGGAGGCGATGGCCGCAACCGTGATCTCGCCATCAGTCGACGGTGCCTATCAATCCGGCTGCCATACGGCCTCCGTGTGGGACCTCAAGGCTCAGCGCAATATTCCCAAGCTGATGAGCTTCATGAACAAGTTCGGCCTGATCACCGCCCGCGACCCGAAAGACGAGTATCACGCCATGACCGACGTGATCCACAAAGTGCTCAATGACATCACGGTAGACGACTGGTCCGTCATTATTGGCGGCGACAGTCATACGCGCATGTCCAAGGGTGTCGCTTTCGGCGCCGATAGCGGCACGGTCGCACTCGCGCTGGCGACAGGCGAAGCCACCATGCCGGTCCCGGAATCGGTCAAGGTCACCTTCAAGGGCGAGCTGAAGGATCACATGGACTTCCGCGATGTCGTGCATGCGACCCAGGCGCAAATGCTCAAGCAGTTCGGCGACAATGTCTTTCAGGGAAGGGTGATCGAAGTGCATATCGGTACGCTGCTCGCGGACCAGGCCTTTACCTTCACCGACTGGACCGCCGAGATGAAAGCGAAGGCGGCGATCTGTATTTCGACCGACGAGACGCTGATCGAATCCCTCGAGATCGCCAAGAGCCGCATCGGCATCATGATCGAAAAGGGCATGGACAATCCCGCCCAGACCCTGGCCAATCTGATCAAGATTGCGGATCGTCGCATTGCCGAAATCCGCTCCGGCGAGCGCCCGGCTCTCGCGCCTGACGAGAACGCCAACTACTTCGCTGAATTCACCGTCGATCTGGACGAGATTGTCGAACCGATGATCGCCGACCCGGATGTCAACAATACCGATGTCTCGCGTCGTTATACCCACGATACTATTCGCCCGGTCTCCCATTATGGCGGCGAAAAGAAAGTCGATCTCGGTTTTGTCGGATCCTGCATGGTTCACAAGGGCGACATGAAAATCATCGCCCAGATGCTCAAGAATCTCGAGAAGTCCGGCGACAAGGTCGAATTCAATGCGCCGCTCGTCGTCGCTCCGCCGACCTATAATATTGTCGACGAGCTCAAGGCCGAGGGCGATTGGGCCGTGCTTCAGAAATATGCCGGTTTCGAATTCGATGATGATGCCCCGAAGAATGAGGCACGTACCGAGTATGAGAATATTCTCTATCTCGAACGCCCGGGCTGCAATCTCTGCATGGGCAATCAGGAAAAAGCCGGCAAGGGCGATACGGTGATGGCCACCTCCACACGCCTTTTCAAGGGTCGCGTGGTCGAGGACAGCGACGACAAGAAGGGCGAGTCCCTGCTCTCATCCACGCCAGTGGTTGTCCTTTCGACCATTCTCGGCCGCACTCCGACCATGGAGGAGTACAAGTCAGCTGTTGACGGCATCAAGCTGACCTCCTTCGCCCCGCCGCGCGAAAACCTTGCAGCCAGTTCCGTGCACTACTAGGCGCTCGGCAACGGAAAACAAAAAGCCCCCGGCTGACGCCGGGGGCTTTTTTGGCTATTTCATCGGGGTCTCTAAGTACGGGCCTGCGAAGGCCGTCTAGTCGTCCTCGCCCGCGGCAATGACCGAGAGCTTGGCACGCTGCATCGCCAGCACGCCCAGCTGCTCATCGAGAATTTTCAGAATATCGCGCGCTTCTTGCTGATCGACTTCGCCTGGCGAGCGTTCGGTCTCGCTCAGACTTTCCATCAGGGCTGCTATATTGCGGGCATTTCGGCGGCTAACCTCGCCGGCAAGTGCCAGCCAGTTCGCATCCTCGGCCTTGTCGATCGGCACAAAAATACCGCCTGCGAGATTGGCCAGGTGCTGGGCCGCCGCTGCAGCGCCGGACTCGGTTAGGGTGCAAACGCGCGCATAAGAGATATCATTCGTGGAATCCGGATCGGCGAGCGCATAGACGCGCGTCCGTGAAAGATCCAGCAATTCCATAACCTTGGGAATTCCTCCTGCTTCCTCAAACAGGCGTGCGACCACTTCTTTGGGTTCGCCATAAGGTCGTTGCTTTACCGGATTAAATGCCATCTGAGCCCCCGCAATCGGCTTTGGAATCATTCACTTATTAAGTGTGTTCAGTCAGTTTGGCTATTTCGAGGCACCAAAAAGGCGTGAGCGCAGATCCGCGCCGGCTGCTTCGATCGGAAGGCGGCGGTCCTGCGCCCGGGCATCCCGCATCGCATTGCCGGCCTCATAGGTCTCCACCCATTTGGTTGCAAAGGCATCGCTTTCAATATCCGCCATCGCCTGGTCGAAGACGGATCGAAGTTCGGGACCGGCAATTCGATCCTCGATTTCACGCGCTCCAAATTCCGCCGTATCGGAAATCGCCTCATACATGCCGGCAATGCCGCGAGCCTGGATCAGATCCGCCAGGTATTTGATCTCGTGGACGCAATCGATATAGGCCATGCGCTCGCTGACACCTGCAGCCACCAACCGGTTAAAACTCGCCTTGGCCAAAGCCACCATGCCGCCAACCAGGATGACCTGCTCGCCAAACAAGTCGGAGACCGTTTCCTCACGGAATGTGGTTGGGAAAATCCCGACATTGCCAGAGCCGATGCCCGACAGATAGGCGAGTGCGAGGTCGCGCGCCCGGCCGCTGGCGTCCTGGTGAACGGCCCAGAAACCGATCAGCCCCTTGCCCTTTTCGAATTCCTGACGAACGGCTCCCCCCGGCCCCTTGGCTGCCGCGAGGATGACATCGCAATCCTCAGGCGGGTCAATCAGCCCGTAATGGATGGAAAAGCCGTGACACAGGATCAGCGCCTGACCGTGCTTGCGATGCGGCGCGATCGACAGGTTCCAAATCGTACGGTGCGCCTCGTCGGCGGCCAGCAGGGCGATTGCATCCGCCCATTGCGCTGCCGCCTGCACGGACATCACCTCGAAACCATCGGCCTCGGCCTTGACGCGTGAAGCGGAGCCCTCGCGTAAGGCGATGCGGATGTTTTGCGCCCCGCTATCGCGCAGACACAGGGCGTGACTGCGCCCGTGATTACCGTATCCGACAAGCGCCAGCTTGGTGGAAGTGATTGGGCCGAGATCAATATCTTTGGTGTAGAGCGCGTCGGTCATGGGTCCGGGAACAAGCTAGCAGAGAGGAAGCGCGCCAGTTCATCCGATCTTTGCGCCGGGTCAAGCGTCTCTATCCGCGCCCACTCCGATTGCTGATTGCGGAACCAGGTCATCTGACGCTTGGCATAGCGGCGACTATCGCGTTTGGACAGCTCAATCGCGGTCTCCCTGTCCATCTCCCCGCGACAAAGGGCGAGCAGCTGTGGCACGCCCAGCGCCTTCATGGATGGTAGCGCCGGGTCCAGTTCGCGTTCAGCGAAGGCACGGACTTCCTCCAGCGCACCGGTCTCGAGCATCCGGTCGAAACGCGTCTCGATCCGGGCATAAAGTTCAGCACGGGACGGCTCGAGGACGAGACCGGCCCATTCCCCAGCCACCAGCGCCGGCCGGGTCTGCGACCAGAGCTCTGACAAGGGCGCTCCGGTGGTCAGATAGACTTCCATAATGCGCAAATGACGTTGCCGGTCGCCCGGCTCGATCCGCTCCGTCGCAACCGGGTCCACGCGTAGCGTTTCGGCCCGCAACCCCTCGATGCCGTCAGCTTCAAGCAGGGCTGCGGCCCGGGCCCGTGCCTCCGCATCGATCTCCGGCACCGGCGCGAG
>JBELMP010000009.1:0-39884 GCA_042095695.1 Maricaulis sp.
ATGCCTTCACCTCGCTCGCACCGACCGACGCCATTCTCTTCGACCGCGGTGTTCGGACGCATAATGATGTCCTGAGCGGCGCGCTTCGCAGCCATATCGGCGATTTCGACGGTGCTGCCGGAACGGGTTCGGATCGCTCCCTCCTCGCGGAGATGAAGCAGTCTGACGGCCTCCTGGTCGGCAACGCTCTTGGCGATCTGGCACGTGCCGGCGTCAAGCGTGACGGCCATGGCGACCATGAGGGAGGCTCGGATACGCGCCTCTTCGGTAGCGTGGGTCTGATCACCGGTGCCAGCGATCTCATCGACTCGACCCTGCAGGGCGAGTTCAGCGGTACCTATGGCCTGATTGGTGCGGACCGCGCCTTTGGCCCATTTGCCCGCTTCGGTGTTGCCGCCGGTATCGCGGAGAGTGAAGGCGATGGCCGTGGTCAGCTGGCCGCAACGGGCGGACGGGTGACCTCCACCCAGCTCAGCGTCTTCGGTAGCTTGGAGCTTCATGGCTTCCACGCGTCTGCTGCCCTTGGCTATTCCGATCACGAAACCACGATGAGCCGCCTGGTGAATCTGGCCGGTGCAACGGCGAGCCAGCGCACCGAGTTCGAGGCCGATGGAACGAGCTACGACCTGCATGTCGCCTATAACCTCACTCAGTCCAAGCCGGATATGCGCATTGCGCCTTTCGTCGGACTGACCGGTTCGGACATGGACTTTGCTGACACGCAAAGCACGGGTCTGGTTGGCGCCGTCGCGATTGCGGCACGCTCCTACACCTCGTCCATCGCTCGCTATGGCGTTGGTTTCGACTATGATCTGGGCCAGAACGCGATCGAGGCACAGCTTGCCTTCGCCGAAGAGCTCGAAGATCCGTCGGACATCTACTCCGCCTCCTTCCTCACAGCTCCTGGCGTTGGTTTCAGCGCTGCCACGGCTCTGCAGACGGATGACTGGATCGAGTTCGGTGCAGCCTTCAGCCATGAGTTCGCTCATGGCGGCGAGGCCACGATTGGCGCCGAATTCGTGATGGATAATGCGGCTTACAGCTATGATGTGATCAGCGTCGAATACACGCTGCCCTTCTAAGCCAAGGCTCAGAACTGACAGACGCCCGGCCTCTCAGAGGCCGGGCGTTTTTCATTGGGCGACGGTCGAGCGCGTCGGATCGACGGATATCGCTATTTGGGGCGTTAGAGACTCTGTCCCCCTAACTGCGAGCGTCGCCATGAAACTCAAAACACTCCTTCTGATCCTGCCCTTGATCGCGACTGCGTGCGCGGGATCGCCAGACCGGCGCGGACCGCCTGGCGGGCCCGGCGGGGAGGGTGGAAATCGCAATGGCCGCGCCATGGATTATGCCAGCGCCGCCGCTCTCGTGGATCAGGGAGAATATTCACGCGCCTTGCCGGTATTGCGCTGTCTTGCTGATCGTGGCGACGGGTATGAAATTGCCCAGTATCTCGCGGGCCATGCCACCATCGCCCTGTCTGAACAGGAGAGCACGCCGGATATCCTACAACCGGAACTCTATCTGGAGGGCATTGATCGGCTGGATATCGCCGCACGGGCGGGCTGGCCCTCTGCCCAGGCCAGGCTAGCCGAGCTGTACTGGCGTGCCGGCAGTGAGGATGGGCTGAGCGATGCCGCCTACTGGTCCGCCGTCTATCGCAATAATGCCCGTGATCGCGCACTCGGCGTGGATCGGTTGAGCGATCACATCGAGCGTGAAATTCAATCCGCGCTCGATGCGGACGCCAATGCGGCGATCACCCAATCGGCCCTCGCCTTTACCCCGGAACCCATGCCGCAGCGGGAAACCTCGCCGGAATGTGCGCAACTCCTCGCTTCTGGGCAGCGCATGGGCAGGTCGAGAGAAGGCCAATCGGGTCGCGGCAATCGTCAGGGCCGTGGCGGGGGCGGCGGGAGAGGTGGCGGTCGCCCTTATCTTGTCAGCGAGTAATCCTAATCGCGCGTCAGATAAATAGCCGCCAGGCACGCCAGCAGCGCGCCGATCAGCTGCGCAAGGATGAAAGCCGGTGCATTTGCAGGTGCGATACCGGCAAATGTGTCGCTCATGGCGCGCGCGATAGTCACCGCTGGATTGGCAAAACTTGTCGACGCCGTAAACCAGTAGGCACCGGTGATGTAGAGGCCGACGATCCACGCGACGGCCTCCTCGCGAAATCGCACGGCGAGGAAAATAAAGAAGACAAGGCCAAAACTGGCGATGATCTCTGATCCGAACTGCGCCCCGCCCGACCGGACCTTGGTTGATAGCTGCAATAACTCCAGCTCGAACATGAAGTGTGCCAGCACAACACCAAGAATGGCCGCGAGGATCTGGACCGGGATATAGGCGACTGCTTCAGCTGTGCTGATCCGTCTGCGGACCAGCATGGCCAGGGTCACGGCCGGATTGAAATGGGCGCCGGAAACCGGCCCCAGCGTCGTAATCAGCACCACAAGGGCCGCGCCAGTTGCAATGGCATTGGCAAGCAGGGCCAGCGCAATATCACCGGTCAGGCGTTCGGCCATAATCCCACTGCCGACAACGGCAATAAGCAGGAAAGCAGTGCCAATCGCTTCGGCTGCGAGTTTTCTCAGCATGACGATACCCGCCTAGAGTTTCGCGATTTCGAGGAAATGATGCTTCAGACTCTGGCGGTTTATGCTCAGATCCGGCAGGGCAATCATGGCTAGGATGCGATCATGCAGCGTCTTGTAAGCCGTCGCGAAAGCGAGTCGGCGTTCGGCCTCACTGCCTTCGGCCGCGGCAGGATCAGGAATGCCCCAATGGGTTGAGAGAGGCTGACCCGGCCAGACAGGGCACACCTCGGCACCCGCGGAATCGCAGACGGTGAAGATGAAATCGAGATCAGCCTCGGCATCTCCCTCGGCAAACTCGTCCCAGCTCTTGGATCGCAGCGGTGACAGGTCATGCCCTTCGCGCTCGAGAAGGTCGAGCGCAAAAGGATGAACATCGCCCTTGGGCTGTGAGCCTGCGGACAGAGAAACAAAACGATCACCGCCTTCGCGGCGCAAAATCGCTTCGGCCAGGATGGATCTTGCAGAATTGCCTGTGCAGAGGAACAGGACTTTGAAAGGCGTATCTCTCACGATGCTTCCTGCATTGTCGTATCGCCGTCCGCCGGCAGGGCTGCCTCACAGATTTCCGGGCGTCGGCCGAAACAATCATCAACGAGATATCGCATAAAGCGTTGAGCGCCCTCAGTGTCCAGCGAATACATCATAAAACGGGAGCGGCGCTCCGAGCGGATAAGCCCCGCGCGCTCCAGCGCCTGCAAGTGTCCGGTCATGGTGGATGGCGGAATATCGAACCCCTCGGCGAGCTCGCCCGCCGAAACATGTTCAGGCGCACGCGCGCAGAGCGCCTGGAACAATTCCAGTCGCACCGGATGGGACAAAGCTGAGAACCCCGAGACAGCCAATCGGTTGGTCATCCAACCGGATTAGGTGTCGAGCATGAAGCTCAGATCGCCTTTCCATGAATATTTTGTGACATCACGCGGATCGTGGCCCTTCACCGCGACCGAAGAGCGTCCGGACGACGCCGGACATCAATCCCTTGCCGATGGAGGGCCGATGCTCCGAGCGCGCATCCTCTTGCAGGCGCGGCATTTCGCTGGCAGCCGACGACAGCCGGATCTTGCGATAGACTGCGGCCTCGCCCGCGATAATCTCCTCAAGCGCCCAATCCCCATCGGCAAAGAGTGCTTCGGACAGACGCGATACGGCGCCGCGTTCGATGGTACACAGGATCAAGACACCTCCGCGCTTCAAACGCCTGGCCATCGCGGGCCAATGGGAGGCCAGATCGGCGAAGCCGGCGGTTTGGCCGATGATTGCCAGATCAAGCTCGCCCTCCGATTGACCGACTGGCTGCAAACGCTCGAGCGAGGTTTCACGTTCCGCACACTGTCGCTGAAAGCTCTCTCGGGCGGACGGGCTTGCCTGAACCTCGTGAAAAGCACCGCGTTGCAGACAGGACAGCCCCTGCGGCGAACGGCCCAATTGCAGGGAACGATCGCCCGGACGCAAGACTGAACGAATGTAATCGGTGATCAGATCATCACGCGAGCGGGCCTGTTTACGCCCAAGATGGTGCATACCTCCGAGCGCGTTGTTTTGTGCAATTCCCATGGTCTGTCCCGATCCCACACAGCCGACAAATCCCTCCATCTGTGTCGCAAAGGCCGGGCCAGACTGATCATGCCGTGTTAAGCCTTTGATCTGAAAGCATGCATTTCTGGTTGCTGAAAAGCACACAAAGGCGTTTCCTCTGCGGATGACCATCTCTGATTCCGTCGCCATTCGCGACAAGCACATTGTTGACGAGCTGATCGAGGATCGCGCGCCCAAGCTGATCCACACGCCAGCCTGGCCGCTGGTCAAGGCGGTGGGGTATCCGCTGCTCGGTTATCGCAAGGCGCGCTGGATGGCCGATGAGATCGCCCACAAGACCGGAACGCAATGCCTGGACTGGACAGCCGGCTATCTCAATCTCAACGTCCAGGCCGGTGGGCTGGATAATGTGCCAGAAACCGGCGCCTGCGTGGTCGTCGCCAATCATCCCGGTGGAATTGCCGACGGTCTGGCGCTCTGGGATGTGTTGAAAGCCAAGCGCCCCGATGCCGTCTTTTTCGCCAATCGCGATGCGTTGAAAGTCTGCCCGGGTCTGGAAGAACGCATCATCCCCGTCGAATGGCGGCAGGATGAACGCAATCGCTCGCAATCCCGCGATCTTCTCAAGCGCGCCTTTACCGAGTTCAAAGCCGGCAAATGCGTCGTCATCTTCCCGTCAGGGCTTATGTCCCAGTGGAGCTGGAAGGATTGGCGGCTGAAGGACAAGACCTGGCACCCGACAGCCGTGAGCCTGGCGCGCAAATTCGAGGCGCCTATCATCCCGCTTTCTGTTCGCCAACGCATGCCCCTGCTCTATTACTTCCTCGCCCAGGTGAATGAAGAGCTGAAGGATATGACGATCTTCCACGGGCTCATGGGCAAGACCGGAGCAAAGTACCAGCTGCACTTCGGACGCCCCATGATTTTCGGCAAGGATGATGGCAGCGATGCGGAACTGACCACAATGCTGCGCGATATCTGCGAAAAACAGGCCTGGGGATAAAAGAACCCCGCCGCAGCCGCGACGGGGTTTTTTAAATGCGACGGCGTTGTCAGCGGGCCTAGCTTTCCCGCTCTACCATCATCGTCTTGATCTTGCCGATAGCCTCTGCCGGGTTCAGGCCCTTCGGGCAAACCTGGGTGCAGTTCATAATCGTGTGACACCGGTAGAGTTTGAACGGATCATTGAGGTCATCCAGGCGTTCTCCGGTGGCTTCGTCACGACTGTCCGCCAGCCAACGATAAGCCTGCAGCAATGCCGCCGGGCCCATATATTTGTCACCATTCCACCAGTAGGACGGGCAAGAGGTCGAACAGGACGCGCACATGATGCACTCATAGAGTCCATCCAGCTCCTCGCGCTCTTCCGGAGATTGTTTCCACTCCTTCTCGGGCGCCGGGGTATCGGTCTTCAGATAGGGTTTTACGGCCGCATGCTGAGCATAGAATTGCGTCAGATCCGGGACCAAGTCCTTTACCACGGGCTGGTGCGGCAGGGGTGAAATGGAAATCGCGCCCTTGTATTCATCAATGCCGGACGTACAGGCGATCGTGTTGCGGCCGCCAATATTCATCGAGCAGGACCCGCACACACCCTCGCGGCAGGAGCGCCGGAAGGAGAGGGTCGAGTCGATATTATTCTTGATCCACAACAGGGCATCGAGAACCATGGGTCCGCAATCATCCATGTCGACCTTATAGGTATCCCAGGACGGTCCACCCTCGCTCTCCGGATCATATCGATAGACGCGGAAGGTCCGCGTGTTCTTGGCACCATCCGGCTTGGGCCAGGTCTTGCCCTTCTTGGGCTGGGAACCTTTGGGAAGTGTCAGCTGAACCATGAGATGCCCCCTTAATAGACCCGAGCCTTGGGCTCGATATAGGCGATATCCTGCGACATCGTATAGGTGTGAACCGAGCGATATTCGATATTGATTTCACCGGTTTCGCTCGCCCAAGCGAGCGTGTGTTTCATCCAGGTATCGTCGTCGCGTTCCGGATAATCCTCGCGCGCGTGGGCGCCGCGGCTTTCCTCGCGATTGGCAGCGGAATTCACCGTGACAGCGGCCTGGGCGATCAGATTATCGAATTCCAGAGCCTCCATGAGGTCGGTATTCCAGATCATGGTACGGTCTGTAACGGAGATATCCGGCAGGCCGGAATAGACCGTCTTGATCTTCTCAACGCCCTCATCGAGCACTTCACCGGTCCGGAAGACAGCGCAGTTTTCCTGCATGGCCCGCTGCATTTCCAGTCGCAGCTTCGCTGTCGGCGTGCCACCGGAGGCATGGCGCATCTTGTCGAGCCGCGCGAGCGAGCTTTCACCCTCGGTCGGCTTGAATTCCGGCTGGGTCGCACCCGGCGTCACAGTCTCACCAACTCGCAGGCCCGCCGCGCGCCCGAAGACGACCAGGTCGATCAGCGAGTTGGAACCCAGACGGTTGGCACCGTGGACCGAGACGCAGGCCGCTTCACCAACAGCCATCAGGCCGGGAACAACCGTATCTTCATTATCGCCAATCTTGGTGAGGACCTCACCATGATAATTGGTCGGGATGCCGCCCATATTATAGTGGACAGTCGGCAGGACCGGGATTGGCGCTTTGGTCACGTCAACGCCGGCAAAGACTTTCGCGCTCTCCGAAATACCCGGAAGGCGCTCTGCCAGCACGGCTGGATCGAGGTGGTCGAGATGAAGGTGGATGTGGTCACCATTCGCACCGACACCACGACCCTCGCGAATCTCGATCGTCATCGACCGGGAAACCACATCGCGAGAGGCCAGATCCTTGGCCGAGGGCGCATATCGCTCCATGAAGCGCTCACCCTCTGAATTGGTCAGATAACCACCTTCGCCGCGAGCACCCTCGGTGATCAGCACGCCCGCTCCGTAAATCCCGGTCGGGTGGAATTGTACAAATTCCATGTCCTGAAGCGGCAGGCCCGCTCGCAGCACCATGGCATTCCCGTCACCCGTACAGGTGTGAGCCGAGGTTGCGGAGAAATAAGCCCGGCCATAGCCGCCGGTGGCGAGAATGACTTTTTGAGCGCGGAAACGGTGCAAGGTGCCGTCATCCAGCTTCCAGGCGGTGATCCCGCGACAGGCGCCTTCATCATCCATGATCAGGTCGAGCGCGAAATACTCGATGAAGAATTCCGTCTCATTGCGAACGGACTGACCGTAGAGCGTATGCAGGATGGCGTGACCGGTCCGGTCCGCTGCGGCACAGGTCCGCTGGACAGGGCCTTCACCGAAATTCCGCGTCATCCCGCCAAAGGCACGCTGATAGATCTTGCCGTCCTCGGTCCGCGAGAAGGGTACACCCCAGTGCTCCAGCTCATAAACAGCCTCCGGTGCATTGCGGCAGAGGTATTCGATCGCATCCTGGTCACCGAGCCAGTCCGACCCTTTGACCGTGTCATACATGTGCCAGCGCCAGTCATCCTCGCCCATATTTCCAAGCGAAGCGGAGATACCGCCCTGCGCCGCGACTGTGTGCGAGCGGGTCGGGAAGACTTTGGTGATGCAGGCGGTCTTCAGACCAGCCTGAGAGGCACCAAGAGCAGCGCGCAGGCCTGAGCCGCCAGCGCCGACGACGACCACGTCATAAGTGTGATCGATCCAGTTGTATTCAGCCATCAATATCGTCCGTTAGAGCGCGATCATCAAAAGAGCGAAGGCTGCGACCAGCCACAGCCCCAGGGTCAGGAGCGTGTTGCCGATCAGCAGAAAGGCCTTCATGCCCGGCTTATGGATGTAGTCCTCGACGACCACCTGCATACCCAGTCGCATGTGGTAGAGAGTCGCAGTCAGGGTGAGCAGGGAGATGATGGCCCCTGCCGGGGTTGCGAAGAAGGCCCGGGCCGCATCCGGATCCGGTGCGCCGGACGTTGCCAGCATCCAGACAAAGACCGGCGCCAGAAAGAACATCGCAATCGAGGAGACACGATGCGCAATCCAGTGACCGGCCGCATGGCCGGATGCACCAAGGCCGCGAACTTTTGCTGTCGGGGTTCGATAGTCACTCATCTTAATTCCCCAGATTGAGCCAGAGCAGGGCCGTCGGAATGACAGCTCCGATCATGATCAGGACCGAGCGACGATTGGACCCTTTCGGATCAAACCCCTTGCCGAAATCCCAGACCAGGTGGCGCAGGCCGTTCAGCCAATGATAGCTGACCGAATAGGTCAGGGCGATCAGACCGAAGCGGGTCAACCAGGCCATCGCGCCATCGAACAAAAAGGCGATCGACGCCTCGCTGCCTGTCGCCAGAAGAACCAGCCAGATCGAGATCGCGACGGCCCCGATATAATTGGCAATACCGGTCGCACGGTGAAGAATCGAAGACGCCATGGTCGCGTGCCAGCGCCAGACCTGGAGGTGTGGCGACATGGGACGCGGATCGGACCAATCGGAAGCCATTCGGCACCCTTTCCTGTCTTTAGTGTCCAGACTGTCCGCCGATTTGCAGAACCGGCCAAGTCATGGATTTCCGCGGGGAGGACGCGACAGCCCTGACGCGCCCAATAGATATGTTGCGTGGCACAATAGGCCGCATTGTGTCAGGGTCAACGCGCGAACCAGAAGCCCGCTGACAACATCCGGACATGTTTCAGCTTTTGGTCATTCTCTTGCGAATTGATCGCAAGAATTTGGCCTTTGCAGCGGAGCGGACTAACTTTCGTTCAACAAAGGAGTGCTCCATGCCCAAAACCCAAATGACCGCCGTTGTGACCGGCGCATCTACCGGTATCGGCTTTGGCTGTGTCGAAAAGCTTGTCGCCAAGAAATGGCACGTCTTCGCCGCCGTCCGAAAAGACGAGGACGCCAAGCGCCTCACCGATGCTTTCGGTGATGATGTGACCCCGTTGATGATGGACGTCACCGATCAACCGGCGATTGATGCCGCCGCTGCTTTGGTGCGCGAAAAGCTCGATGGTCGAACCCTCAACGGGCTGGTGAATAATGCCGGCGTCGCTGTAGCCGGTCCGCTCCTGGAATTGCCGATCGAAGAATTCGAGCGCCAGATTGCCATCAATCTGACCGGACAGGTCCGCGTGACCCAGGCGTTCGGGCCTTTGCTTGGTGCGGATCTGGAGCTGCAGGGCCCGCCGGGACGGATCGTCATGATGTCCTCCATGGCTGGCGAGATGGGTGCCCCCTTCCTCGCCCCCTATGCGGCCTCCAAACACGGGCTGGAAGGCCTGTCCAAATCCCTGCGCCGCGAACTGAATGTCTATGGCATCCAGGTTATCGTGATCGGCCCGGGCGCGGTGGCCACACCGATCTGGGGCAAGTCCGAGGAAGTCGAAGTGAGCGGTTATGGAAATTCTGTTTTCTATCACGCTCTGGTCGGATTGCGCGATTATATGACCCGGCTCGGTGCAAAGGGCTTCCCGCCCTCCAAAATTGCTGATCGCGTCTATCGGGCGTTCACGGACAAGCAACCGCGCTTCCGCTATGCCATTGTCCCCAATCGTTTTTCGAGCTGGTCACTGCCGCGCATGCTGCCCGCGCGTACAGTCGACAAGCTGGTCACCAAACGTATGGGACTGAACCGGATACGCGACTAGCCCCGCGCTTGCGACCCGCCTCGGCGCAGTTCAAACTGTCGGAATGAACGCGCCGATCCGGGGATATCCATGCACGTAAACTTCGCTCAGAGCTCACTTGCGGTGCTGGCCAGCATCGCGCTCCTGGCGGCCTGCTCGCCGGGGCCGGACACTGACGACACCGCCCCGCCTGCGGATGAGACCGCCGCAGCGACCATGGATGAGGCGCCGACGCTTAATGCACCGGATGACGAATCCGGGCCGACGGCGGCATTCGCACGACTGGTTGAAGATTATGAGGCCTATCAGCTGTCGCAAAGTGTGAGTGCGCAATCGCGACAGGGCAATCTCGACGCCATGGGGCGCTGGGATGACCTGTCCCCGGAAACGATTGCCGCACGCGAGGCCGAGATGGAGGGTTTCCTGGACCGGCTTGAGGAGATTGATCCGTCCTCGCTCAACCGCAGCGACCGTGTCTCCTTTGATGTTCTGGGCTATATCCTGCGCTTCCGTGTCGAGCTGGCGCAATTCGATACGGAACGCATCCCCTTCCTTTCGGATAGCGGATTTTTCTTCGACCCCTCCTATGCAGCAAGCTCGACCCGCCCACGCACAATTGAAGAGGGCGAGGCCTGGATCCGGCGCCTGGACGGCATCCCGGTTTTCTTCGAGGAAAATCTCACCTGGTTGCGAGCGGGCGTGGCAAGCGGCTTCACCCAGCCCCGGGTGATTGTTGACGGGACGATCTCGCAGCTTGAGGGGCTGAATGATCCCGACACCCTGCGCGACATTCTGCTCGGTCCCATCGATGCTCTGCCCATGGCGCTTGATGAAACGGAGCGTGACCGGCTGCGCACAGAGGCCATCAGCACTATCAATGAGACGGTTCTTCCTGCCTATCAGGACGTGCTGCGCTTCTACCAGGAGGAGTATTATCCCGGATCGCGCGATGCCATCGGCATATCCGAAGTGCCGGGGGGTCGTGAATATTATCAATCACTTGTGCGCTATCACACCACGCTGGACACCTCCCCGGAGGAAGTGCATCAGCGCGGGCTGAACGAAGTCGCCCGCATCCGCGGCGAGATGGAAGCCATAATCGCCGAGACCGGTTTTGAAGGCAGTTTTGCCGAATTCCTGAATTTCCTGCGCACCGACCCGCAATTCTATGCCCGCAGCGAAGAAGAATTGCTCATGCATGCGGCCTGGATTTCCAAACGGGCCGATGATGCCATGCCCGCCTTTTTCGGTCGCATGCCGCGCCTGCCTTACGGGGTGCGCCCCGTCCCGGCGACGATGGCGCCCACCTATACGACCGGGCGCTACTGGCCGGGAGATCTCGAGCGCGGGATCGCGGGCGGTTATATGGTGAATACTTATAATCTTGCCCAGCGCCCGCTTTATGTCCTGCCCGCGCTCAGCGTGCATGAGGCCGTACCCGGACACCATCATCAGATCGCGATTGCCCAGGAGCTGGAGGATCTGCCGGACTTCCGACGCCAGACCTATATTACCGCCTTCGGGGAGGGCTGGGGGCTCTACACGGAGAATCTCGCCATCGATATGGGGCTTTATCGCACACCGTATGAGAATTTCGGCCGTTTGACCTATGAAATGTGGCGGGCCTGCCGGCTCGTCGTCGATACGGGCATGCACTATATGGGCTGGACCCGTGAAGAGGCCGAAGCCTGCTTGCTCGAGAATTCTGCCCTGGCGCCCCACAATGTGCGCACCGAGATCCTGCGCTATATCGCCTGGCCGGGACAGGCCCTGGCCTACAAGACCGGCGAGTTGCTGATGCGAGACCTGCGCGCCGAGGCCGAACAAAGACTGGGCGAGTCTTTCGACATCCGCGACTTCCACGACACGCTGCTGGAAGATGGCGCCATGCCGCTCTCGGCCCTGGAGGCGAAAATGCGTAACTGGATGGATCAACAAGAAGCGGCGATGGCGAACTAGGTGACACCTGACGCGCTTGACATTTATCGCCCGCTTCCCCTTATCCACAGCCCATGAGCGCGCCTGATGACAACCCGGCCGCTTCCGGGGCCGATACACCGTCAACGCGTGAACCGGCTCAGGATGAAGGCCTCGATATCATGACCTTTGGCTGCCGCCTAAACGGGTGGGAGAGCGAGGTGATGCGCAAGCATGCCCGCGAGGCCGGGCTGACCAATACCATATTGGTGAATACCTGCGCCGTGACCAATGAGGCCGTGCGCCAGGCCCGCCAGCAGATCCGGCGGGCCCGCCGGGACAATCCCGACGCCAATATCATCGTCACCGGCTGTGCGGCCCAGGTTGACCCCGACATGTTCGCGGCGATGGATGAAGTTGATCGCGTCATCGGCAATGATGAAAAGCTCAAGGCCGAAACCTTCCAGCCCGCCAGCCTGCTCGGCGGCACAGAGAAGGTTCGTGTCAACGACATCATGAGCGTGAAGGAGACCGCCGGCCATCTCGTCGAGGGCATGGAGGGTCGCGCCCGGGCCTATGTTCAGGTCCAGAATGGCTGTGATCACCGCTGCACATTCTGCATCATCCCTTATGGACGCGGCAATTCACGTTCAGTGCCGGCCGGTGAGGTCGTCGACCAGATCAAGACTCTGGTGGATCACGGTCATAGCGAAGTCGTCCTGACCGGGGTCGATCTTACCTCCTGGGGCGGGGATCTGCCCGGGACACCGGAACTGGGCCGGCTGGTGCAGGCAATCATCACCCAGGTGCCCGACCTGCCGCGCCTGCGCCTCTCCTCGATCGACGCGATCGAGATTGACGAGGCCCTGTTTGACGCGGTGACGGGTGAAACCCGGGTCGCGCCATACCTGCATCTCTCGCTGCAGGCCGGTGATGACATGATCCTCAAGCGGATGAAGCGCCGTCATTTGCGCGATGACGCCATCGCCCTTACCCAGCGCCTCAAATCTGCGCGGCCGGAAATCGCCCTCGGCGCGGATCTGATCGCCGGCTTTCCCACAGAAACCGACGAGATGTTCGAGAATTCTCTGCGCCTGGTCGATGAATGCCAGCTTGCCTTTCTGCATGTCTTTCCATTCTCGCCACGCCCAGGAACACCGGCGGCGCGGATGCCGCAGCTTGATCGAACCCTCATCAAGGCGCGCGCCAACCGTTTGCGCGACAAGGCTGCAGAGGCCCTGCATGCACATCTGGAGAGGATGACCGGACGGGTCGAGGCCGCACTCATGGAACGCAAGGGTCTGGCCCGCGCGGCCAATTTCACACCGATCCGCCTGGCCGAGGACAGCCCGCCCAGACCGGGTGCGCTTGTCAATATTGATGTTTCCGGTCATGACGGCCGCGAATTACAGGGGGTGCTCACTGCATGAGTGAGAAAAAACCGGGTTTCTTTTCGCGCCTTGCCTCCGGCTTGCGCCGGTCATCATCGAAACTCTCCGAATCCGTCACCGCCATTTTCACCAAGCGCAAGCTGGACGCCGAAGCGCTGGAGGAGCTGGAAGATACACTGATCGCGGCGGACCTCGGCGCCAAGGCGGCCATGCGCGTCACCGAAAAGCTGGCCAAGGACCGGTTTGACAAGGAAGTCAGCGATGAGGAGGTTCGCACCGCGCTGGCTGAAGTGGTCGCAGAGACATTGCAGCCGCTTGAGCAACCGCTGGCGCTGGATGGAGAGACGCCGCGCATCGTCGTCTTTGTCGGGGTCAATGGCTCGGGCAAGACAACGACGCTGGGCAAGATCGCGGTGAAGCTGAAGCGCGAAGGTCGCAACCCTCTTCTTGTCGCCGGCGATACGTTTCGCGCCGCGGCCATCGAGCAGGTCTCCGTCTGGGGCGAGCGCGCCGGTACTCCAGTGGTCAAGCGGGAAATCGGCGGCGATGCCGCGGGCCTGGCCTTTGATGCGATTGAGCAGGCCGAGCGTGACGGGCATGACGTGGTCTTGATCGATACCGCCGGCCGCCTTCAGAACAAGGCCGAGCTGATGGAAGAACTCAGGAAGATTGTTCGAGTCATCCGCAAGAAACGGCCGGACGCGCCACATGAAACCCTGCTGGTGCTCGATGGCACGGTCGGCTCCAATGCTGTCTCGCAGGCCGAGGCTTTCCTGGAGGCCGCCGATGTCAGTGGCGTTATCATGACCAAGCTGGACGGCACCGCAAAAGGCGGGGCCCTGGTCCAGGTTGCGGAGACCTGCCAATTGCCGATCCACTATATCGGTGTGGGTGAGGGTGAGGCAGACCTTCAGCCCTTCGATGCACAGGCCTTTGCCCGCGCCCTGGCCGGGCTCGAGGCCTAGGCTTGCTATCGGGCTGGAGCGATATCGGGCTGGCAAGCCTTGCCATGCTCGGCTCCGCCATCGCCCATGCCTTCATGACACTCCTGACCAAGAAGGCTCAAGACAAGCTGGTCTTTAGAGGTCTTTCGATCGGGATTGTCGGCCTGCTCTTTCTTCCCTGGCTGGTCCTGCAACCGTGGCCAAGCTGGGAGGTCTGGCGCTTCCTCCTGGCAGGCGCCGTCGTTGTCTGGGCCTTCAACATGCTGTTGATCGAAGCCTTCAAGGCCGGGGAAATGAATCTGGCCTACCCGGTTATGCGCGGTGCCGCGCCCGCTCTGGCAGCGTTGTCGGCCTTTGTCTTTTTGAACGAGAGCTTATCCATATTGCAGCTTGCGGGACTTGGCCTTGCCTCCCTCGCGCTTCTGGGATTTGCCTGGCCGGAGCAGGGCGGGGCACCGAAGGCTCGCGTGCTGATCCTCGCCTTTCTCGCCGCCAGCCTGACCGCGACCTACACCGTGATTGATGCGTCCGGGGTTCGCGCTGCGGACTCCGTCCTCATTTATGCAGGCTGGTTTTTCGTGCTCTCCGGCAGCCTGGTCTTCCTGACCGCGGTTCTGCGCCGGGGCCGCGCCATCCTGCCCAGGCTGCAGCAGGAATTTCGTCCTGCCCTGGCGTCGATGTCGTTCAATTTCCTGACCTATAGCCTTGCCCTGTTTGCCTATTCGCGGGCGCCGGTGGCACCCATGTCCGCGCTGCGGGAGACCTCGATCATTTTCGGTGCAATCCTGTCGACCATCCTTCTCAAGGAGGCTTTCGGAAAACGGCGCATCGCGTTAGCAATCCTTTTGACGGCCGGCCTCGTACTAATACAGGTCAGCATGACCGAATAGGAGCCACGCGTGTCCCAGACCGAATCCACGACTGAGCAATCCTCCCGTCTACTGGTCGAGGCCGGACCCATCGGGATCTGGATCGTCGTTTACAATGTCGCACGCGGCATGGCCGAGGATCAGGCCATCTATATCGGAACAGCGGCCTATATGATCGCTGCCACGCTTGCCCTGTTTGTTTCCATCCGAACAGAAAAGCGCGTACCGCCAATGCTGGTGATGACGACGGTGATCGTGCTGGGTTTCGGCGCAATCGGGATTTTCCTTCAGGATCCGATTTTCATCTATGCCAAGCCGACCATCATCAATCTGTTTTTGTCCTTCCTCGTGCTGGGGAGCCTGGCACTGGGGCATAATGTCTGGAAGCTTTTCTTCAAACACATCTTCGATCTGCCCGATCATGTCTGGACGATTTATGCGGTGCGCTGGGCACTCTGGTTTCAATTCCTGGCTTTCCTCAATGAGGTCATGTGGCGTCATATTATTGATTCCACTGTCCCGGTGAGCGCGCGCTGGTTTGAAGGCCTGGAGCTGACCGAAACCTTCTGGGCCAATGCGAAGCTCGGTGTAATGGTGCTGTCGCTGATTTTCGCCGCCCTGCAATTGCCGTTACTCTTCAAGTATCAAAACCGTAGTGAAGACGCCGCCGAGACCTGATTGAAAAATCCGTGCTCGGACAATTGTCATTTCCGCGTTATAAATAGGGTTTAAGATTAATAGCGTGGGATTGTGGGGCTGTTGCCATGTCGCGTGATACGCCGGATACGTCGGGCTTCATTTTGGCTGAATCGCCCGGCCATCTCTTGCACCGGGCCCAGCAATTTGCGGCCGAGCGCTTTTCCAAATCCATGGCCGGTGCCAAGCTGACCCAGCGTCAGTTTGCCGTTCTGCATGCCACCGCGCAGCAAGAAGGGTTGACCCAGACCGACCTGGTCAAAGCCACGGGTATTGATCGATCCACCCTCGCCGAGCTCGTCGCCCGCATGGTCAAGAACGGCCTGCTCGCACGCGAGAAGCTGGCTGATGATGCGCGCGCCAATGCCGTGCATCTTTCCGATCAGGGCCGGGCCTTGCTTGAGATTGCAACCATTGGCGCCATGGAGGCCGATGCAGCAATTCTCTCCTCCTTGCCGAAGAATAAGCGTGCGAGCTTCCTTGAAACGCTCCGCCGTATCGCTCTGACCCTGGAAAAGGGTGAGGAAGAGGCCAAGAAGGCGCGCGACAAGGAAAAAGAGAAAAAGAAAAAAGCGAAGAAGAAGGCCAAGGAGAAAGCCAAGCTGAAGGCCAAGAAGGCCGCCAAGAAAGCCGCGAAAAAAGCGCTGAGATCCACCGGGGGCACAGTCGCTGCCGAGTAAGCCTATCGCGCAGCCTCGCGCTCGAGCGTCGGATAGACCTGGTTGCGCAACCTGCTCACATCCATGACACCATCAATCCGTCCAAGCACCTCGCCCTGCGCGGAGAGGATGAATGTGGTCGGGTAGATTTCGACGGCGAGCGACCGGGCCGATTGGCCCTCGACATCCCGCATGGCACCGGTAAAGGGATTGCCGCGTTCGTTGAGAAAGGCTGCAGTATCACTGGCCAGCTCGTCGCCACTGATCCCGTACAGCGCGATCCCTTCATCCCTCAGAGCCATCAGCAGGCTGTGTTCGGATTGGCACTCAACACAGGCCGCACCCCAGAAATGCAGAAGCGCCGGTTGTCCCGTGGCGAGCGTCTCAAATCCGGCAAGCCCGGAAATCGGTTCAATGGTGAGGGCTGGTAGAGGTTCGCGCGGCGGATTTTCGACCTGGTAAAACCGCCAGCCGAGCGTCGCAGCCAGAGCGGCGATGGCGAGTACGGCTATCAATTGCACAAGTCGCATGGACCTAATCCTCATCCTCCTCGAGCTCCCGCAGGCGCGCCTTGGCACCCGAACGCTCAACAAGAACGAAGACGATCACGAGCAGAATGGCAAGGGCAGAACCGCCCCAAGCCCCCCAGACGAAAGGGGCGTAGCCGCCCATGGCAAGAAACTCTGCCATCACATCCCCTCTCGCTCACGTCGGCCCTGAATGGACCGCGCGCGCTGTATCAGCGTCCGGGACCGCAAGCGGTAGAAGACCAGCCAGGCGGTCAGACAGGTATAACCGAGCGCCATCAGCGCCAGGGGCCAAAGCTGGCTGGCATGGATTGTCGGGCCATCGAAACGGAACACCGAGGCGGGCTGGTGCAGGCTATTCCACCAGTCGACCGAGAACTTCACTATGACCAGATTGATGACCCCGGACATTGCCAGAATAGCGGCCAGGCGGGCGCCCTGATGACGATCCTCGATCGCGGTGCGCAGGGCCATATAGCCCAGATAGACCAGCAAGAGCACGAGAACCGAGGTCATGCGCGCATCCCATTCCCACCAGGTGCCCCACATCGGCTTGCCCCAGAGCGACCCCGTGAGAAGCGCCAAAGCCGTGAAAACCGCACCGATCGGGGCCATGACCTCAGCCGCGGCATCGGCCAGGGAGTGCCGCCAGATAAAGAAGATAAAGCTGGCGCCGGCCATGGCGCCATAGATGGCCATGGCCATATAGGCGGCCGGAACATGGACATACATGATACGGATGGTATCGCCCTGCTGATAGTCCGGCGGCGAGGCGAAGAAAGACACATATATGCCGGCGCCCAGCAAGCCCAGCGCCAGAATACCGAATATGGGTATGGCGAAGCGGGCGAGCAGATCGAAACGCTGAGGATTGGAAAAGTAAGACAGCATGGCTGTGAATTACTTCGCCAATCCAGCTTTCGCAACTGTAGGAGTGTCGCAGGCTAGCCCGGCAAATGCCCCGTCTTCACATAGATGAGGCAGCCCTCATCGGAAAATGGCGCGTGCTCTGACAGGTGGGGGTTTCGCAGCCATGTGCCCTTGGGATAATCGCCATGCTCGTCCTGGAATGTGCCGTCGAGGACAAGGATCTCCTCACCGCCCCAATGACGGTGACGGTTGAATACAGTGCCCGGCTCCCATTTCACGAGGGCCACGCTTTCCGTTCCGGCCTGATGCAAGGGTAGTACAGACAGGCCATCGACCAGACCCGGGGAGAAGGCCGCCCGTCTCGTGTCGACAACTTTCTGAACCTTATCCATCGGGTCGAACTGGCGCAGTTTGACGAATATCGTCGCACCCGGATCCGTAAATGGGGTGTGGGCACTACCCGGCGGGTTACGCACATAGGTGCCAGCCGGGTAATCGCCGCTTTCATCAGAGAAAACACCGTCCATGACGAGATATTCCTCACCCAGCTCATGGCTGTGCGAATCGAAGGATGAGCCGGGTTCAAATTTCACAATCGTCGTCGCACGCGCCACCTCATCGCCGATCCGGTCCAGCATCATGCGGTTCACACCACTGGCGGGCGAGTGCACCCAGTCAATATCGCCGGGACGGATCACGGCGCGCTTTGAAAAGTCGGAATTGATTTCCATGACAGCCTCCTCAGCCATCTATCTATCACTTGATAGGCAATATAGGTAACCAGCGTCCAGCTTCAAGTATACCGCCATCGCCTAGCCCAGCCGAACCCTGATCGCCGCGGCGATTCCGAACGGCACCAGTGCAATTGTCCCGAGCGAGACCGCGCAGGTCAGGAGCAGGGTCGCGACGGCCCGATCCAGCTCACCCTCCAGCGCCGCGCGACCGGCACCAGCAGCAAAGACCAGCACCGGGATCATCAACGGCATTGCGATAAGCGCTATCAGCAACCCGCCACGCTTTACGCCCGCTGAAAGCGCTCCGGCAAACCCTGCGATCAAGGCCAGGGTTGGAATAGCCGCCAGCAGGGCTGCGCCGACAAGGCCGGCACTGGCCGGGTCCAGCCCGTACATCAAAGCCCCGACAATACCGATGAGCGGCAAGGCCCACAGCGTGGCGACAGCCTGGCCCATGACTTTGGCAAGGGCGAGCACGGGCAGGCTGACGGGTGTCAACGCGTAGAGCTCAAGCGTGCCATCCGCGAAGTCCTCTGCAAACAGGCGCTCGGCCGCCTGGAGGACGGACAGGAGCGCTGCAATGCCCATCAAGCCCGGCCCGATAGCTCGCAGGATTTCGTCATCCGGACCGATTGCCAGCGGTCCGAGCGTAATACAGGCCAGAAAGAAGGCCGTCGGCCCCGCTGCACCGCCACCGCCAGCCCAGGCAAGGCGGGCCTCGCGGGCAAATATGCCAAGGACGACACTCATGCACCGATCTCCAGAGTGCGGGCGCCTGGCCAGTCGAGCATCTGGTGGGTCGCAGCAAGAACCAGCCCGCCGCGCGCGCGATGCCAGCCCACAAGCTCGGCCAGACGGTCACGCCCGGCGCCATCCAGCGGACCCGCAGGTTCGTCAAGAAGCCAGATCGGCCGATTGGCGAGCGCAATTCGGGCCAGGGCGGCACGCCTTTGCTGCCCGCGCGAGAGTCGGCCGGCCGGCCGGTCGATCAGATGCCCGATATCGAGCGCCTTGAGAAACGGCAGGATATTCCGGCGGCTTTCGCCCGATTGTGCGCACCAGAAGCGCAAGGCCTGGCGCAGGGTCTCATTGGGCTTGAGCCCATCGGCATGACCGAGCCAGGCAATCACATCCTCCCTGTCACCCGGCAGCGCGATTTCGCCGGCATCAAGCGCCAGAAAGCCGGCAATCGCCCTCAGCAGCGTGGTCTTGCCCGCACCATTGACACCGATCAGGAAAATCGCATCGCCTGCCCGACAGTCCAAATCCAGCGCCTCAATCAGCCGCCGCTCGCCGCGGCTGAGACTGACAGCGCGCAGCGAAAGGCAAGCGTCGGAAAAGGCGGGCCAATCGGCCGAAAGCGAACGAGCTTGGGTCATTCCCGGCATGTCGCCTGAACAGGGATAGGACGTCAACGCATGGTGTGCGCATTGCAGCCCGCCCTGAGTGCGGCTAAAACGCGCGCAATCGGTCACGACCGGATCCGCTTCCCAGGCGGATGCGCCCGCCTCCATTCGGAGGCCTTGCGACGGCGCCGCCCAATCGTAGACATGCCGGCTGCGCCCGCCACGCCGGCTCAGATTAGGAAGATGAGGAACAGAAATGGCTTCTTTGGACAGTTTTTCCTGTAAACGCACCCTCACCGCCGCCGGTGAAACCTATACCTATTTCGATCTGACCGTCGCCGAGGCGAACGGCCTGGCCGGGATTTCGCGCCTGCCAACCTCGCTGAAAGTCCTGCTGGAGAACCTGCTGCGTTTTGAAGACGGCAAAACGGTCACCAAGGACGATATCGAGGCCATGGCCGCCTGGCTGACCAAGCAGAGCTCCACCCATGAGATCGCCTATCGTCCCGCTCGCGTGGTGATGCAGGACTTCACCGGCGTTCCCGCTGTTGTTGACCTGGCAGCCATGCGCGATGCCGCAGGCAAGCTTGGCGCCGATCCCGAGCGCATCAATCCGCAAGTCCCCGTCGATCTTGTGATCGATCACTCGGTGATGGTCGATTATTTCGGTGGCGAGAACAGTTTCGAAAAAAATGTCGAGCGTGAATACCAGCGCAACGGCGAGCGCTATAAATTCCTCAAATGGGGCGCCAAGGCGTTTGACAACTTCCGTGTCGTTCCGCCGGGCACCGGGATTATTCACCAGGTCAATCTGGAGCATCTCGCCCAGACCGTCTGGACCAAGGCAGAGGATGGCGAGACGCTGGCCTATCCGGACACCTGCGTTGGCACGGACAGCCACACAACGATGATCAATGGTCTGGCCGTTCTCGGATGGGGTGTCGGCGGCATCGAGGCGGAGGCCGCCATGCTGGGACAGCCGGTCTCCATGCTCATCCCGGAAGTCATCGGCTTTGAGCTGACCGGAAAACTGCCGGAGGGGGCGACGGCAACCGATCTCGTCCTGAAGGTCGTCGAATTGCTCCGTGCGCGCGGCGTGGTCGGAAAATTTGTCGAATTCTACGGCTCCGGCCTGGACAATCTTTCCCTCGAAGATGAGGCGACGATTGCGAACATGGCTCCGGAATATGGCGCCACCTGCGGCTTCTTCGCCGTCGACAATGAAACGCTCGAATATCTGCGAGCGACCGGTCGTGACGATAAACGGGTCGCGCTGGTCGAAGCCTACGCCAAGGCCCAGGGCATGTTCCGCCCGGATTATGCGGCAGATCCGATCTTCACCGATACGCTCCATCTGGACATGGCAAGCATTGTACCTGCCCTGTCAGGTCCGAAACGGCCGCAGGACTGGATAGAATTGACCCGCGCCGCCAAGGGCTTTGCCGAAATCATGGAGAGCGAGTACGGCAAGGGCGATGAGCTGGGCAAATCCGCCCCGGTCGAAGGTGAAGACTTCGCATTCACCAATGGCGATGTGGCGATCGCGGCCATCACCTCCTGCACCAATACCTCCAATCCCTCGGTCCTGCTGGGTGCCGGCCTACTGGCGCGGAATGCCCGCGCCAAGGGATTGACCCGCAAGCCCTGGGTGAAGACCTCCCTCGCCCCCGGCTCCCAAGTGGTCACGGATTATCTGGAAAAAGCCGGATTGCAGGACGATCTCGACGCACTCGGTTTCAACCTTGTGGGCTATGGCTGTACAACCTGTATCGGCAATTCCGGCCCGCTGCCGCCGGCAATTTCCAAAACCATCAATCAGCATGACCTGGTCGCGTCCTCCGTCCTCTCCGGAAATCGCAATTTCGAAGGCCGGATCTCTCCGGATGTTCGTGCAAACTACCTGGCCTCGCCGCCCCTGGTGGTTGCCTATGCGATCGCCGGCACGATGACCCGGGATATTACGACCGAGCCGCTCGGACAGGACCAGGACGGGAATGATGTCTTCCTGAAAGATATCTGGCCATCCAACCAGGAAATCACCGAGGCGGTCCGGGCCGCGGTCTCGCCAGACATGTTTGCGACCCGCTATGCCGACGTGTTCAAGGGCGATGCGGCCTGGGCGGGGATCAATGTGACCGGCGGTCTGACCTATCAATGGGATCACACCTCGACCTATGTTCAAAACCCGCCCTATTTCGAGGGCATGACCATGGAGCCGGAAAGCCCGGGCGATGTCATCAATGCCAAGATTATGGGGCTGTTCGGCGATAGCATCACCACGGATCACATTTCTCCAGCCGGTTCGATCAAGGCTGATAGTCCGGCGGGTCGCTACCTGCAGGAACGCCAGGTCCCCGTTCTCGAATTCAACTCCTACGGCTCACGGCGCGGCAATCACGAAGTGATGATGCGGGGCACATTCGCCAATATTCGTATCAAGAATAAGATGCTCGAAGGCGTGGAGGGCGGTTATACGCTCAAGGACGGCAAACAAGTCGATATTTTTGACGCGTGTATGGATTATCAGGCCGAAGGCACGCCGCTTGTCGTCTTTGGCGGCAAGGAATATGGCACGGGCTCCTCGCGGGACTGGGCTGCCAAGGGCACCCGCTTGCTTGGCGTAAAAGCTGTAATTGCAGAGAGCTTTGAGCGAATTCACCGGTCCAACCTGATCGGCATGGGCGTGCTGCCCCTGCAATTCGAGGATGGGGCGTCCTGGGAGGGTCTCGGAATGACCGGTGACGAAATCGTCACCATCACCGGAGTCGCCGATCTCGAACCAAGAGCCTTGATGACGGTCGAGATCACCTTCCCGGACGGGACGCGCAAATCGGCGCCGGCCCGCGCCCGGATCGATACCGAGAACGAGCTGGAGTATTTCCGCCATGGCGGCATCCTCCACTATGTGCTCCGCAATCTCGCCCGCGCGTAAGCTTCAAACAAGACACCTCCCGACCGCGTAACGGCCACGTGATTGGCACCTGCGGGCGGGAGGGTCTATCTAAAGCGCATGACACGTCTTCTTGCGATCCTGTTGGCACTCCTCCTCAGCCAGCCTTTGCTGCCCAGCGCGGCAGAGGCCAAGGGCGATGAAACACGGCCGGTCCTGGTGGAACTCTTTACCAGCCAGGGCTGCGGGCTATGCCCGGATGCGAACCGTTTTCTTGGTGAGCTCGATCAGGACGAGAATGTCTTCACACTCGCCTTCGCAGTGAATTACTGGGACATGTATGGATGGGAAGACACCTATGCCCGGCCTGAATACGTCAATCGGCAAATGGCCTATCTGCCTCGCCTGGACGTGCCGCGGCTCTATACACCACACTTCATCGTCGACGGCATGGTCGATGCGCCCGGTCAGCACCAGGACAAGGTTCGAGATGCCGTAGATGAGCGCCTCTCGGCAATGCCGGTCCAGCCGGAAATCACGCTCGCAGACGGCCCCTTTGGCTCATACGTGGTCACCGTCGACGGCGAAATCCCCGAGGAGCCGCTGGATGTCTGGCTGGTTTCCTACGCGCCGGGCTGGGCCAGTGTAGAGATCGAGGCCGGTGAGAATGCCGGAACCGACATGCTTCACTACAATATGGTCAAGGCCATTACCCATATCGGGCAATGGTCCGGTGGAGAAAGCGACTTCATGGGCGATGCCAATCGCCGCTATGGCGCTGTTGCGATTGTCCAGGGCGCCAATGGCGGGCCGATCTACGGCTTTGCCTTCGCTCCGACCATCGCCGACAGCTAGCGCGGCGCGCGTTTGGCCAGGATCCGCTGCAAGGTTCGGCGATGCATGTTCAATCGGCGGGCCGTTTCCGAAACATTGTGATCGCAGAGCTCGAATACGCGCTGAATATGTTCCCAGCGCACACGATCTGCCGACATCGGGTTTTCTGGCGGTGAGGGCTTGTCGTCCGGATGGGCCAGCAGCGCCTTGACGATATCGTCGGCATCGGCAGGCTTGGACAAATAGTCAATGGCGCCAGCCTTAACCGCGGCAACAGCGGTCGCGATATTACCATAACCGGTCAGCATGACGACCCGGCAATCGGGCCGGGAAGCGTGCAGAGACTGGGTTACTTCAAGCCCGTCTCCATCCTCGAGACGCAAGTCCAGCACCGCAAAGGCGGGCGGATTGGACCGGGCAATCTCACGCGCCTCATCCACGGTCCCAACCGCCGAGACGATAAAGCCACGAGCGGTCATCGCCCGGCCCAGACGGGTCCGGAACGGGGCATCATCGTCCAGGATCAGAAGGGATTTATCCTCTGGCAGCTCGTATTCGATCTCGCTCACGGCCTCGTCCTTTTCTTGCGTTTGCCTGCTTCTTGTCTGTGCTGGCAGCTCAAAACTCTTATTAGCGACTTCTCGCAGGCCGCTCCACCCGCTCGCGCGGCCAGCGCACCTTCACCAGAGCGCCGCCTTGCAAACCGGCATTCTCAAACCTGACCTCGCCGCCGGTCTTTTCAATCATCGTCTTGGCAATGAAAACACCGAGACCCAGCCCGCCCTGGCCCGGCGTGCCCTGGCGTGTGGTCACATAGGGCTCGCCGATCTTGTTCATAATCTCCTGCGAGAAGCCGGGCCCGTCATCCTCGATGGTCACGGTCAGATGGCGCCCGTCCCAACCGCCTTCCACGACCACGCGCGTCTCCGCGAAATCCACCGCATTTTCAACGAAATTGCCAATTCCATATAGCATTTCCGGCAGGCGTTTCAGCACTGGCTCCTGCGCGGGCACGGCGCTGTCCGGCGCTGAGAGATGGACGTCGATGACCGGGCCGAGACCGCGCAAGGGCGCTGCGGCCTCCTCCAGCGCGGCCTGGAATTCCACGCGCTCATGGCGCTCGTCAGACGCCGATTGCTCCTGGCTGAGCCGCTTCAAGATGTCGCGGCACCGTCGGGCCTGGGTGACCAGCAACTCGGCGTCCTCGCGCAGGATTTCGTCATCCTTGAGCTCGCGAAGCATCTCCTTTGCGGTCAGCTGGATTGTCGCGAGGGGCGTCCCCAGCTCATGCGCCGCCGCAGCAGATAGCGCGCCCAGGGCTGACAGGCGCTGCTCGCGCGAGAGCACGCTTTGCGTTGCGGCCAGAGCGGTGGCCATGGATCGGCCCTCGCGACTGACCCGCCAGGAATAAACCGCGGTGAAAGCGATCGCGATAAAGATCGCCGCCCATAGTCCGACAAGGTAAATACCCGGCAGAGCGAAATCCTCTCCGCCCAGACCCGGCAAGGGCAGGCTCCAGAACGCCATGGCAGCTGTGCCCATCATTGCAATCAGGGCAAGACCGAGGGACCAGCGCGGCGGCAAGGCCGCGACACCGATGGTCACAGGCGCCACCAACATCACCACAAAAGGGTTTTGCAGACCGCCGGTGAGCATGAGCAAGGCGCAAAGCTGAAGCACGTCATAGCCCAGCTGCAGGAAGGCCTGCCAGTCCTCGGCGAATTGTTGCGGCTGCACGGACAGGGTCAGCCAGGTATTGATCCAGGCGCTGGTCAGAATGATCCCGAGACAAAAGCCGACGGGCAGCTCGAAGCCCAGGACAAAATGGACGAGTAATACGGTTGCCGTCTGCCCGGTGACGGCCAGCCAGCGCAACATCACCAGCGTGCGCAAGCGAAGTCGGCCGAAGACCGGCGTCAGATGCGCATCCCCTCCATAGGGGTCCCAGTCAGCATCACTCATATCTTACCCCTGCACAAAAGCGTCATACTTGATGGACATATCAACTCCGCGCACCTAGTTTCGCAATCGCAGCATACAAGCGCCGTTTTTCCGCTTATCATGCTTCGCGTCGCATCGAATAGTTGGAGGTGTCTCGATGCAGGTTTTTTGGTCCCGTCTCTCCGCAGGTTTCGGACAGTTTGTCGAAAATCGCGGGTGGGCCTGGATTTTACTGGCAGCCCCGATCGTCATGGTCATGAGCTTCATGACAATGATGGCGCTGGAACGTGGAACGACCGAGATACGCCCCGCGCCGGTGCGCGTTTCAGGCGAGGCTGCGATTGGCGGCCCGTTCGAGCTCGTTGCGCATACCGGTGAAACGGTGACCGACGAGACCTTCCAGGGCAAGGCCATGCTGATTTATTTCGGCTTCACCTATTGCCCGGATGCCTGCCCGTTCTCGCTCCAGCGACTGGCCATTGCCCTGGAAGCGCTGAGCGCCGAGGAAAGGGCGCGGTTCCAGACACTTTTGATCACGGTTGATCCGGCTCGGGACACTGTTGAACAAATGGCGCAATACGTGACCTCTCCGGCTTTCCCGGAAGGCTTGATCGGGCTGACAGGCTCGGAAGACCAGGTCCGCGACGCGGCTGCGGCCTATCGGGTGGCCTATCGTCGTAATGGCGAGGGCGATGATTATCTTATGGATCACTCATCCATCATCTATTTCATGGATTCAAACGGGAGTTTTGTAGATATTTTCGCGCATGGCGCGGAGCCGGCAATGATTGCTGCGCGATTGCAAGACTTCCTTGAAGAAGATCGGTCATCCTAGCGCGCAGGACGCTGGATAGGACCGTTAAGGGGACACCATGCTGTACAGTATGTATGAAATGAACCGGCTTGCGATGACGCCCTGGCGTGCCGCCGCTAATGCGACCCGCCAAATGATGCGCGCGAGCTGGAATCCCTATGGTGATACGGTTGCCGGTCGAACCATGGCCGCAGCCGCTGACCTGTTCGAGTCGGTGACACGGCGCTATGGCAAGCCGGAATGGATGCTCGATGCCGTTGAGATCAATGGTCATACCGTCGCGATCACCGAAGAGGTGGTGTGGTCAGGGGCCTGGTGCGATTTGCTGCATTTCCGTCGCGATCCGGTCGCGCTGGAAGCCGCTCGCGGCAAGGGCGACGACCGCAAGATTCTCTTCGTCGCCCCGATGTCGGGACATTTCGCAACGCTGTTGCGCGGTACCGTCGAAACATTTCTGGGCGATGCGGAAGTCTATATCACCGACTGGCAGGATGCGCGCATGGTCCCGATGTCGGAAGGGCGTTTCGACCTTGATGATTGTGTCGCCTATATTCGCAAGATGATCACGGTGCTGGGCCCGGATGTGCATGTCGTTGCCGTCTGCCAGCCTGGCCCGCCGACACTCGCGGCAATCGCCCTGATGGCCGAGGATGATGATCCGTGCCGACCCGCCTCAATGACCTTTATGGGCTCACCGATCGACACCCGGCTGTCGCCAACAGTCCCGAACAAGCTCGCCGAGGAAAAACCCTTCGACTGGTTTGCTCAGAACCTTATTCACACCGTACCGGCGCCCTATCCGGGCGCGCTGCGCCGGGTCTATCCGGGTTTCCTGCAGCTGGCGGGCTTCATGAACATGAATCTCGATCGTCATGTCGACGCGCACTGGAATTTCTTCAACCATCTGGTTGAGGGCGATGGCGACAATGCGGAAAAGCACCGCGCCTTCTATGATGAATACCTGGCCGTTATGGACTTGTCTGAGGAGTTCTATCTCCAGACAATCTCCGACGTTTTCCAGGAGCACAAGCTGGCCAAGGGCGAGCAGCGCCATCATGGTCGCCTGGTGGATCCGTCGACCATCAAGGATATTGCCCTGCTGACGGTCGAGGGCGAGCGGGATGATATCTCGGGCATCGGTCAGACCCAGGCTGCACATACGCTGTGTTCAGGCCTGCCGGACGGGCTGCAGAAGGATTGGATCCAGCCCGCTGTCGGACATTATGGCGTCTTCAACGGCCGGCGCTTCCGCGAGCAGATTGCGCCGATGATGCGCGAATTCTGGGATGAAACGGGCGGACAAGCGCTGAAACTGCGCAAGGCCTGACTCAGTTTCCACCAAGACCAGACAGGAAGGCGGCGATGGGATCCTCGTTGTCGCCATCGTCGGCTTCGGGCTCAGGCGCTTCAGATAGCTCCACTTCAGCCTGATCGATCGGACCGGCAACAGGCTCCGTGAGCGGCTGGAAGCCATAAGCCGCAAGTGGCGAGCTGACCGGATCCGAGGCCAGGCCCGAGCGCGGCGCGGCATTCATGAATTGTGCGAAAATCGTCGCCGGCGGACCACCGCCCGTCGCACGATCAGTCGGCCCATTATCATCATTTCCGGTCCAGACGGCAGTGACCAGCTCACCCCCGAACCCCGCGAACCAGGCATCGCGAAAATCATTGGTCGTGCCGGTCTTGCCACCGATTTCGAGGCCGGACACGGCCGCCCGTCGACCGGTCCCCCAGACCACAACGCTACGAAACAGGCTCTGCATGCGCTCATAGGTCCGCGCATCAAGCACAACGTCCCCTGCGATGGGCGGCGCCTCATAAAGGATCTCACCATCTGCCGTTTCGATCAGGACGATGCCATAGGCTTCAGCGCGTCGGCCGCCATTGGCGAAAGCTGCGTAGGCCGTGGCCATTTCAAGCGGGTTGACCTCGTAGGCGCCAAGGGCCAGCGAGCGATCCACGAGAAGACGACTCTCGATTCCCATTCGCTCGGCCAATCGGGCGATATGTCCGCGCCCGGTTTCCTCGGCGATGCGCACGGCAACCGCATTGGAGGAGCGCGCGAAGGCTTCGCGCAGAGTCATATCGCCCCGATACTGGCCATTATAATTCGCCGGTGACCAGTCACCGACACGAACCGGGCTATCAGAGCGGATATCATCCGGGGTCAGACCGGACTCAAAGGCGGATGCATAGACGAAGGGTTTGAAGGCCGAGCCGGGCTGGCGCTGGGCGAGGATGGCGCGATTATACTGCGAGCGCTGATAATCGCGTCCGCCCACCATGGCGCGAACCGCACCATCATGAGCGATTGAGACCAAAGCCGCCTCACTGGCGCCACTCGCCGCATCTGCATCTGCCAGCGTTTGAGAAACGGCCCGCTCGGCCGCACGCTGTGCCTCGACATCGAGCGTGGTTGTAATGCGCAGATCGCGCGGATCCGGACCGATCAGATTCCGCACACGAGGGGCAATCCAGTCGATAAAATACTGCGCGCCAGGGCTGGACGCCCCGCGGGAGACGCGGATCGGGGTGGCTGCGGCTTCATAGCGTTCATCCGCGGAGATACGGCCGGTCTCTTCCATCAGGTCCAGGACGACTGTGGCCCGTGCAGCGGCACGCTCGGCGTCACTCACCGGGCTGTAGCGCGAGGGCGCTTTGAGCAATCCGGCCAGGAGCGCCGCCTCGCCCAGGCTGAGCTCACTGGCAGAACGACCGAAATACCGGGTCGAGGCCGCTTCCACGCCCCAGGCGCCACCGCCGAAATAGACACGGTTCAGATAGAGTTCGAGAATTTCATCCTTTGAAAACTGGCTTTCCAGCCAAAAGGCCAGCAAGACTTCCTGTATCTTGCGCTCAATCGTGCGCTCCGGCGTCAGGAAGAGATTCTTGGCCAATTGCTGGGTCAGGGTCGAGCCGCCCTGGACGACACGCCCGGCCCGGATATTGGCGAGAAGGGCACGCGCGGTACCAATCAGATCAACGCCATAATGGCTGTAGAAACGACGGTCCTCGACCGCAAGCACGGCGTCAACGAGATAACCCGGCAAGTCCTCGATCTCGGCAGCGCGGCCATGGGCCGACCCGCGGCGGGCGATCAGGCGGCCATCCTGGTCATAGAATGTCAGGCTGGCTGTGCGTTCCACCTCGGTCAGGCCCGACGTGTCCGGCAGATCCCGGGCGATGATGGCAACCCAGATGGCGAGGCCGAGGAAGGCAACGCTGCCCAGCAGCAGGCTGGCCTTGGCGAAGCCCCAGAACATGGAGTGTTTTCCGGCTTTGCGACGCCTCAACGCCCTGCGGCGCGCGCCTGATTTCGGCGATCTGCGCGTCATGTGTCGACCCTGCCTGTATCCCAGATCCCCAAAGTGCGAAATCAGGGTTAATTCGGAATGAATCTGACGCGTCCGAGCTTGCCGAAACGCCAATGGACCGGCACGATGACGGCAGAGAAGGACATTATCATGACCATCAGGCGTTCATTTCTAGTTCTCGCCAGCCTTGTTGCGGCCGCGACCCTGTCGGGCTGCGCGATTTATGAGGGGACCGATGCGGTCTGTCCGCATACAGATCCGAACTCGGCGAACTGGCCCTATTGCGGTCCGGCCAGCCCTGGCGGCAGCCAGCCCGGCGACCCGTTCTCCGACTACGGCTAGGTCGCGGACGCCTTCGGCGGTACAAAACGTATCAGTGTCAATCCAGGTGTGTCCGGCATCGCGTCCAGCGTCGTCAGCAACAGCTTTCCCTTCGGTGTACGGCCGAGGATGATGTCGCCCTGGCCGTCCTCCCGTACCCGGTCAAGACGATAGGTCTCGGTGAGTTTCGTGGCCTTGAACTGCCAGCCCTGCCACCAGTCGCGCGTCAAGCTCTCATAGCCCCGTCCCTTGCGGATCAGGGTTCGGCCGCGCGCCGTGTAGACGATGGCGCGCGGATCCTCGGCTTTGGAGGCATCACTTTCACCGTCAATCCCGGACAGTTGATACACCCGACTCCGACCAAATTCGGGACCATATTCGACACAGACCAGAGCGTTATAGGCATCATTATGGGTCGCAGCGATCAGGGCTGAATAGCGGGCTGGTTCCAGCCGCCAGTCCGCGCTCTCCGACAGAACCTCCCCATAGAATACGCTATGCCCGGCAAGGCGGGCATCGCGCAGACGCTGCCAACTTGTATCGGCGATCGTGACGGGGATATCGGCGGCCTTGAGTGCGTCGGCCAGGCCCAATGTCCAGCGATTGGCCCCGACGATGAGCAGGCGCTCAGGACCATCCTCGGAGAGACCGAGCAGCTTGGCGAGCGGCGCAACGGCAAAGCCACAGCCAAAGACGCTGATAAAAATCGTGGCAAAAACGAGCGGCGCCAGGATAGCTGCATCCTCGCGCCCCGCCGCCACCAGAACGGCTGAAAGGTGGCCGGCAGCCGCCGCCGCAACGACCCCGCGCGGGCCGATAACGCCGACAAAGCTCATCTCCTTCAACGACAGGCCGGACGCAGCGGTCGCGAGGAAAACGCTTACCGGGCGTACGATCAGAATGAAGACAGCAATAAAGATGAAATGGGCTGCATTCAGGGCGAGCAGGTCATCCGGGGTCAGCTGGGCGGCCAGGACCACGAAAACGCTGGCGACCAGTATCGCCGCGATTCCTTCCTTGAAGCGGCGCATCTCCTCGATCGAGGCCAGCCGGGAATTCGCCACGACCAGCCCGAAAATCGCGACTGCGACCAGCCCGGTTTCGGCGGCGAGGCTGTCAGCCGCAGCAAAACAGACCAGGACTGAAGCGAGGACAAGCGGCGCTTTCATCGGTTCTGGCACCAGACCGCGGCGGAAAGCCTGGGAGAGCGCAAAGCCGAAGGCAAAACCCATCACCCCGCCAATTCCGGCACCGAAAACGAGCATGGCAGCGGCCATCGCCCAGTCATGCCCCAGCGCCGTCTGGCGAATGGCTTCAAACAGGAAGACCGCTGCCAGCGCACCAATGGGGTCGTTGACAATCCCTTCCCATTTCAGAACCGAGGCGATGCGCGCCGGGAGTTTCGCCTGTCGCAGCAGGGGAAGAACGACCGTCGGTCCCGTCGTGGTCAGCAAGGCCGCAATCATGAAAGCCAGATCCCAGGCAAGACCCGCCAGGTAATGCAGGGCGACCGCCGACAGCCCCCAGCCAAGCGGAAAACCGAGAAAGACCATGCGGCGCACAGGTGCGGATGCATCACGCAATTCCCGGAAGTTGAGCGTAATGCCGCCCTCAAAAAGTATGACGGCCACGGCGAGCGCGATCATCGGACGCAAATACTCGCCAAAGCTCGCGGCCGGATCGAGCAGAGGCTGGCCCATCGCCAGCGCACTCAGCGGGCCAAGCAACAGGCCGGCGCCCATCATCAGCACGATAGACGGCCAGCGCAAGCGCCAGGCGAGCCATTGGGCGGCGATTCCTGAACCGGCGATGACCGCGATGGTCAGGGTAAGGTCAGGCTGCATGCAGATACTCCCTGTCTTGTAGAGCGTGCATCGAGATTGACGAGGCCATTTTCTGGGGAGGCTAAGATGGATACCTTGCCGTATGAAGCACAAACCGCACTGGTTTCTTTCATAACCGCATTACTGATCGGGGGCACTGTTTCCCTGTTTGGCGCGCCGCTGGTATTCTCGGCGGTTCGTCATGCTGCGGGTTTTGCTATTCGCCACCGTCTGGCGATGGCCTTGGGAGCCGGCGCGCTCGGAGCAGGCGGCGCCGCTTGGTGGAGCGGACTGCTCAACGGACCCGCCTCGCAGGCCCTGGCCCTGTTGAGCTAGGCATCGACCGATTTTCTACTCCCGCTGCAAGCGCGATCAGGCTAGTGTGCCGCCGGATCTCAAGGAGTGGATTATGATCAGATATGGGCTGGCCATCATGGCCGGGATTCTCCTAAGCGCCTGCACAGCGGACGAAACGGAGCCGGTTCGCGCAACGCCGTTTGAATGGACAACGCTCACGGGCCAGCCGACAGAAATCATCGCCCATCGCGGTGCAAGTGGCGAGCGACCCGAGCATACGCTGGAAGCTTATCTTCTGGCGATCGAGCAGGGCGCCGACGTCATCGAGCCAGACCTGGTCATGACATCGGATGGCGTCCTGGTCGCCCGGCATGATCGCTATCTGTCCAAAACGACCAATGTGGCAGATCGCCCCGAATTTGCTGATCGCCGCCGCGTCAGTGATGGTCGCGATGATTGGTGGGTTGAGGATTTCACCCTGCCGGAGCTTCGCACCCTGCGCGCCCGTCAACCGCGCCCGGATCGCGATCAGGGCTTTAATGATCAGTTTCTGATCCCGACCTTTGAGGAAGTCCTGGATCTCGCGGCGGCACACGGCGTGCCAACCGAACCGGAGGTAAAGGCGCCCGGTCACTTCGTCTCAATCGGACTGGACCCCTTGCCGGAGCTTGTCCGCATCCTGCGCGAGCGCAGCCTCGACGGGGCCGATGCCGCCACCCGGATTCAGTGTTTTGAACCCGATTTTCTGGCCCGCCTTGATGGTGAGATCGACACGCCCCTCCTGATGCTGGTCTTCCAGATGCAGGAGCTTGATCCGGAGGTCGGGCCGCTGGTTCCCACCGTGTCTCTGGAGGACATGGTGCGGTTTGCCGACGGGGTCGGCCCATCCAAGGCCCTCGTCGTCGACGAGAATGGCGCGGATACCGGCTTCATCGCGGCGGCGCATGCGCTGGGCCTTGCCGTCCACCCGTGGACCTTCCGCGATGATCAGCCGGTTGGTGACGGCGCCAGTACCGAAGCAGAGCTGGAACGCATTTACCAACTCGGTGCGGACGGCATCTTCACGGACTTCCCGGCAAGCGCACTGCGTGTTCGCGATGAATTGACCGCTCAGTAGAGGGCTGTGCCCAGCTTCAGCCCGCAATAATGCAAAGAAAAAGCGCCGCTCTTGCGAGCGGCGCTTGATCTGCGGAAATCCGCCTTCAGCTTAGTCTGCCAACTGAAGATTGACCGCTTTAGGGCCTTTGCCACGACGGTCGGGCTCGGTTTCGAAGGTCACTTTCTGACCATCGTCGAGACCCGGCAGGCCGGAAGCCTGAACTGCCGTGATGTGGACGAAGACGTCAGCGCCGCCCTCTTCCGGGGTAATAAAGCCAAAGCCTTTGCTCTGGTTGAAAAATTTGACCGTACCTGTGGCCATGGGGGGATACCTTCCCTGCATAGTCTCGCGCCGCGTCCGGGGCGCATAAAAAGCGCGCCAGCCAGCGTCCTGGCAGGCGATACGGACGTTTAAAGTCGGGGAAGGCTGAGGTCGTCTGGGTCCGGCTTCGTACTCAAACTCGCGAAACCGGGTAGGCAATCAGTATTCCGTCCGGCCTCTAGGGCCGCCCGTTGGCCGGGATATGCTCACGCTTTCGGAAGGAAAGCAAATGAAACTATTATGTTGCCGCTAGCTGCTAAATCGACGAAAGAATGAGACATGCCCCATCGACGCCGATTTCTTGAACGTACTCAGCGCTTTCGCGAAAACCGTAAAGAGGACAATCAGGGGTTTAACCCGACCTCCATGGTTCGTCTTGCCGGTTTCGGGGCCGCATTGATCGTCTTCGTTGGGGTCTATGTCGGCTTCCATCGCGGCGGAGAGACGATTTATGACGGGCGTTGGGGGGTGATGGAACGCCTCATCCGGCCGATGCTTTTCGGTGCGAATGCCCTGGAACTTCTGGTGCTGGTGGGTGTGGGCTTTTTCGCCTGGCGGGTCTGGCGCAAAATGAATGCGCGCTAAGGCGACAAAGAAAACGACACTGCCCTGATATCCCCTCTAGCCACAGCATGTCTGCAGGTTTATTGCGAGCGCTCGGGCTTAATCCCCAGCGGAAAGGACGTAGGATTATGGGTTTGAATATCGCGGTTTTCGGCGCCACGGGCGCTGTTGGAAAAGAGATGCTGGAAATCCTGGCAGAGCGCCTTTTCCCCGCTGAAAAGGTTCATGCCCTGGCCAGTCGCAAATCCATGGGCGTCGAACTGTCCTATGGCGACAAGACACTGGTGTGCGAGAACGCCGAAACCTTTGATTTTTCAAAGGTCGATCTGGTGCTTATGTCCGCTGGTGGCGATGTTTCGCGCGAGTGGGCGCCGAAAATCACCCGGGCTGGCGCGCTTGTCATCGACAATTCCTCGGCCTGGCGCATGGATCCGGATGTCCCGCTGGTCGTGCCGGAGGTGAATGTCGAAGCGCTCGATGGGATCAAGAAGGGCATTATCGCCAACCCCAACTGCTCGACCATCCAGCTCATGGTGGCGCTCAAACCCATCCATGACCGCGCCTGCATCAAGCGCGTGAATTGCGCCACCTATCAGTCGGTTTCCGGAGCCGGGCAGGCGGCAATGGATGAGCTGTGGACGCAAACCAAGGGGATTTACGTCAATGACAGCGTTGAGCCGCAAGCCTTCACCAAGCAGATCGCCTTCAATGTAATCCCGCATATCGATGTCTTCATGGAGGATGGCTCCACCAAGGAAGAGTGGAAGATGGTCGCGGAGACGAAGAAGATTCTCGACCCGTCGATCAAGCTGTTCGCGACCTGCGCCCGTGTTCCGGTCTTTGTCGGGCATTCCATCGCGGCGCATCTCGAACTATCCGAAGAATTGAGTGCCGATGAGGCGCGGGACCTGCTCCGTACAAGCCCCGGGCTTCTGGTCGTCGATAAGCGTGAAGATGAGGGCTATGTCACGCCGGTAGAAAGCGTCGGCGAGTTTGCCACTTTCGTCTCCCGCGTGCGTGAGGACCCGACCGTTGAAAACGGGCTGGCGCTCTGGGTAGTTTCGGACAATCTGCGCAAAGGCGCGGCCCTTAATGCCGTGCAGATCGCCGAAGGCCTGATCAACCGGGGACATCTGAAGACCTGACATGTCGCGCGGCGCCGATGACCCCAGTGATTTTAATCGCACCGCGCTTGCATCGGGCCTGTCCGCCTATCTGATCTGGGGCTTCGCGCCGCTTTATTTTCAGGCGCTCGACTTCGCTTCGCCGGCGGAAATCGTGATGCACCGGGTGCTTTGGGCGATGCCGGTGCTGTTCCTGGTGCTCGCCTTCGCCGGCAAGCTTGGAGAAGCGGTCAATGCGCTGCGCGATCGCCGCGTCGTCCTGACCCTGATCCTGACCTCGATCGTGATTTCGATTAACTGGTGGGGCTTCACCTTTGCCGTTACCCATGGACAGGTGCTCCAGGCCTCGCTTGGCTATTACATCAATCCGCTGATGAGTGTTGCTGTTGGCGTGATTGTGCTGCGCGAACCACTGGGGCGCTGGCGGATTGCCGCCATTGTCCTGGCGACGCTGGGCGTTCTCAACCTCATTATCGCTGCCGGCCAGGTGCCCTGGATTGCACTGATGCTGGCGACGAGTTTCACCGCTTACGGCTATCTGCGCAAAACCGTCGCTGTGGATGGCCGCATTGGCCTGTTCTGGGAGGTGGTGTTTATCGCACCGCTGATGCTGGTCGGGCTGATCTGGCTGAATACACAAAGTGCGCTGCAATTCTTCAGCGACCCGATATCGGCCTTGCTGTTGGTCTCGGCAGGTATCGTTACCTCCATCCCGCTCCTGCTTTATGTGATCGGCGCGCGCGGCCTTCGCCTGTCGACCATGGGAATTATGCAGTTCACAGCACCAAGCCTGCAATTCTGTATCGGAATCTGGGGTGGCGAACCCTTTACTACCGCACACATGATCACGTTTGGCTTGATCTGGGCTGGCGTTGCGACCTTTACTTACAGCCAGGTACGGCATCGTCAGGATGATTGAGGACAAGCATGAGTGATTTTCCCGCCCCCCAGCGCATTGCCACTAACGGGATTGAGCTGTCTGTCCATCTTGCCGGTCCGGAAGACGGATACCCGCTTCTCCTCGCCCATGGCTGGCCTGAACTCGCCTATTCCTGGAAGAACCAGATCACGCCGCTGGCCGACGCGGGCTATCGCGTGATTGTGCCGGACTTGCGTGGCTTTGGCGGGTCTGACTGTCCGACCAGCCCGGATGCCTATGATATGGATACGGTGGTCGCGGACTTGACCGGCCTGCTCGACACATTGGGGCATGAGAAGGCCGTCTTCATCGGTCATGACTGGGGCGGGATCATCATCTGGCACGCGGCGATGCTGGCGAAGGAGCGGGTTGCCGGCGCCATTGGTGTAAACACGCCGCACCTGCCGCGCGGCTCCGAACCGCCGACCAAGGCCTTTCTCGATATGGGCGGGCCGGACCACTATATTCTGAAATTCCAGGAGATCGGCTATGCGGAAGCGATCTTCACCGGTCGTGAGGATGATTTCTTCGCCTTCATGATGGGCAAGCCGCCCACTGCGGAGCAATTGGACGACCTCTACCCGGCCATCACACATATTCCGAAACTCTTCCAGTCCTTCGACGGACACCGTCCCGAGGACCGCATTGTCGTGAGTGCTGAGGATCGCGCCTATTACGCCGAGGCCTATCGCAAGTCAGGCTATGCGGGCGGCATTAATCTCTACCGGAATTTCGACAAGAATTGGGAGCGAATGGGCGGCGTTGACCATCGCCTAACCCTGCCTTGTCTGATGATCGCCGCCGATGCCGACTTCATGCTGCCGCCCAAGCTGACCCTGTGGATGCCAGCCCTGTGTTCGGACCTGGAAAAGCATGTCATCGCCGATTGCGGGCATTGGACGATGTGGGAAAAGCCTGATGAGCTCAACGCGCTGCTGATAGACTGGCTGACGCGACGCTTCCCGGCCGCAGGCGCTTAAAGACAGCTATAGACCGCTTCGATCAGGCGCGCGGGGCGGGGATCGCCGGCGAGATAGTGTTGCTGACGGTTCATGACATAGGCCATCGAAATCCCGGCGACCGGATCGGCCAGCGCCATGGATCCACCCCAGCCGGAATGACCAATCGTCTCCACTTGCGGACCATAGAGCTGATCTCTCGAGTTTCGCATCACGCCCGCCGCCCAGGACAAATCAAAGGGCAGAACCTTATCGGGGCCCGCAATCCGCTCTCTCATCAAAGCGTCGAGCGTATCTTCAGACAGGAAACGTTTGCCATCCAGCGCGCCATTCATGGCGTAAATCGTCATCAGCCGGGCCAGCGCACCCGCGGTGGCATGCCCGTTGGCAGCCGGAAACTCCGCCAATCGCCATTCTGCAGCGCCGCGCCGCCCGGGAGAGGACCAGGGTTTCAGGAATGCGAGCTCCTTGATCGGGTTCAACTCTCCGAGTTTCGGCATTTGCCGCGGCATGGCGTGTTCGGCGGTCCGGACATGCTCGCTTTCAGGCAGGCCAACATGAAAATCAATGCCCTTGGGGCCACAGATATCCTCGCGAAGAATCGCGCCGATCGACCGCCCGTCACACCGTCGCGCCAGTGCATCAGCGATGAAGCCGAATGTGATCGGGTGATATCCAGTACCCTCGCCGAGCGGCCAGAGCGGTCTCTGGCGCGCCAGCTTGTCCTCGATCAGCGGCGTATCGAACCAGTCGCCAGCATCGCCGGGCTCGGACAGGCCGGACAGGCCGGCCTGGTGGGACAGGGCCTGGGCGATGGTGACCGCGCTTTTGCCGCCGCCCGCAAATTCCGGCCAGAAATCGGCAACCGGTGCATCATAGGTGAGCAGGCCTCGGTCCACCAACTTGGCCATGACCAGGGCCGCGATCGCCTTGCCGGTTGAATAGACAGGGATCAGGGTCTGCGCCGTCCAGGCCTGAGTTTTCTTGCGATCCGCCCAGCCACCATGAATGTCGATGACGCGTTCACCGTGAATGCGCACGGCAAAGCCCGCACCGATCTCGTCATGCTCCTTCCAATTGGACAGGAAGACATCGCGCACATGTTCAAAACCGGGTGCGACATGGCCGTGAATTTCGGGTAACGCAGTTTCAGTCATGGCAAGGGGCTAGCCTGTTCCGGGCGCGCGGATCAAGCACGGATGGAGGAGATTACAGCGCTTCGGCTGCGAGTGTGACCAGAGGCTCACGCAGGCAGTCTGCTGCGGCCACCAGAGGCAATTCATTGGCGTTCCACTCATTGGCCCGCATAACAATGCTCAAGGTTGCCGCAACGGCATGCTCAAGCGCTGCTTTTGGTCCAGCACCCTCGATAATCTTCGCCACAAAACAGGCGGTCAGCAGATCTCCCGTTCCGCTCGGTGCCTTCTCGCAGCGCTCATGGGTGACCATCCACGCCTCCTCGGCATCGACATACATCACACCGATCTTTCCATGACGCGGCAGTGAGCTGACCAATACCGGGCGCTCCAGCGAGCGGGCCGCCCGGATCATGGAGCCAAGATCTGTCAGGGTCCGCCCGGTAATCTCACCCAGCTCGAACGCATTCGGCGTGACGAGATCTGCACGCCGGACCAGCTGATCCTTGATCGCTGCTGCAATCGCCGGCGTGACATACAGCCCGCCGGGTGCATCGCCCATCACCGGATCGATCACAGTGAGAACTTCGCCGGAAAAGGCCTTTGTCTGACCATGGGTGCGCGGCGCCTTGCGGATTGTGTCGATCACGTTCGCCGTATCGAAGATCTGGCCGACATCGGCGAAATACCCGGTGATGATCACATCTGTCAGATTAAACAGACCCTGCTCATAAACACCTGAAAGAATACCCTCGAAAACATCCTGTCCGACAGTATCTCCGCCCGGATCGCCCCAGCCGGGATGACGACCGTAAAGAACGGTCGGTACCAGCATGGTATCGATCTTCGCGTGATTGAGAACGCGCTGGGTCACACCGCCGCCGACCTGTGAGCCGGCAACATGACTGGAAAGCAAGAGCGCCATCGGCATGTTTTTCATGCTATATCGCTTTGCCCTCCAACGGAAAGACCTTCATGCGCCGCCTTATTCGCTCTGCCCTTTTTGTCCCTGCCAGCAAGCCTCGCGCGATTGAAAAGGCCGCCCAACTCGGGGCCGACATGCTGATCCTCGACCTAGAAGATGCGGTGGGGCCGGACGAGAAAGACGCATCCCGCGAGGCGGTCACGACAGCACTCCGGGCCTGGCAGGGCTCCGGCTCGATCAAGTCGGTCCGGATCAATGGCCTGAACACGCCCTGGGGTGTCGCCGACATCGCTTTGGCGGCCCGGGCCGATGCCGTCATATTGCCAAAGGTGGAGCAGGTCGGCGATCTTCACGAAGCCCGGTCGGCGCTAAACGCGCAAGGGTCCTCAATCCCGATCTGGGCGATGATTGAAACGCCGAGAAGCCTGCTCAATCTCGCCGCTATTGCCGCCGCGACCGGAACCGGGCTTGGTGGCCTGATCGCCGGAACCAATGATCTGTGCAAGGAGCTCCACTGCCTGCCGGATCGCGAGCGCATGGCCCTCTTGCCGCACCTGACCCAAATCGTCTGCGCAGCCCGGGCCCACCAGCTTTACGCGCTTGATGGCGTCTATAATCAATTCCTCGACCCGAAAGGGTTCCGCGGCGAAGCCGAACAAGGTCATCTCCTCGGCTTTGACGGCAAATCCCTCATCCATCCCAACCAGGTCGAGTTGTCGCATCTGTATTTCGGTCCGAGCGCGCAGGAATTGGAACAAGCCGCCCGGATCGTCGCGGCCTTCGCGGCGCCCGAGCATGCCGGCAAGGGCGTCATTTCTCTCGATGGCGAGATGATTGAACGGCTACATCTCGAGGCGGCACGCGCGCTGTTGGCCATGGGCGGCGATAATGACGCCTGACACCCAGCCCTAAGAAAACGCAGTTGCACAGTTGAACCGGAAGGTCAGTTTCGGCTTT
>JBELMP010000010.1:0-4956 GCA_042095695.1 Maricaulis sp.
TCCGCACCAAGCTCGGCGCGCACGGCGGCAATGATCTCCAGCAAAAGCCGGGCGCGATTTCCCAGCGATCCGCCCCACTCATCCTCGCGTTGATTGATCAGAGGATTGAGGAATTCCGACAAGAGATAGCCATGCGCCGAATGGATCTGCACGCCGGTGAAGCCGGCCTGTTTGGCGACTGCCGCGGTATGGACGAAGCGGCCGATGACATCGCGGATTTCCTCGCCGCTCAGGGCGCGCGGCTTGGCAAACAGCCCGCCGGGCAGGGCCACTTCGCCGATGGCGGACGGTGCCACCGGTTCCGTCGCAATGGCCTTGGGGGATTGCCGCCCGGCATGGGAGATCTGCATCCAGATATGCCCGCCGCCCGCCTTGCCCGCTTCGGCCATGCTGGCCAGACCGGCCAGTTGCGCATTGTCCTGATCGCCATCAATCACGATATTCGCAGCGCGTTCCAGATAACGTTCGTCGACCATGACATTACCGGTGATCGACAGCCCCAGCCCGCCATCTGCCCAGCTGCGATAAAGGCGCGCATGCCGGTCGGTGGCGCGATTGCGGCTATCGGCCAGCCCCTCGGTCATGGCGGATTTGCACAAACGGTTCGGGATAACCGCTCCGCACGGCAGTTCCAGCGGGGCGTCAAGTGTGGTTGTGGCAGACATGGTCTGGGCTCCTGTCGATGTGCGACTGCCAGATTGCACATATTCCCCGCCACTTGGCAAACAGTGTTCACCATGTCTAAGCGTCTGATCAGAAAGGCCCGGCCTAGCTCCAGCCCTGGGCGATAAAACCGTAACTGCCCAGCGCTGCAAGCAGGGCGATCCAACCCGTCCGAACCAGCTCCAGCCAGCGGTCCGGCAGGATGCTCTGGGCCAGGATCACGACCAGAACGCTCAGACCCACGAAAAGCGCCAGGCCGATCTCCAGACCAAGATTGAAGCCGACCAGGGCGGGGATCCGGTCCCCGACGGAAAAGTTATCCGCGGACAGGCCCGCGGCAAATCCGGCGCCGTGTATCAGTCCGAACCCTGCGCTTAGCCCCGGATTCGCACCCAGCCGGCCGCCGCCTGCATTCAGCCAGCCGGTATAGGCCGCGAATGCCAGCAAGCCCCCAATCCAGGTCAGGACGGGAATCGTCCCTGACCCGTAAACAGTCGTAAAAACACCCGTCAAAGTAACGACAAGGATCAGTAAAACAGCGGTCAGAAGACGTCGCCAATCGGGCTGGGACCCGACATTATTCGCCTCCCAGGCCAAAAACAGGACGGAGCCGGCCATGATCGCGCCAATGGCTGTATCTGGCGGGCTCAGCCAGCCGAAATGGGTCAGACCCAGTGCCACGGAGTGACCGGCCATATAGCTCAGCATGACGAGGACGAGATCGCGCCAGCTCTGCATCAGAAGGAGTAGGCCGATAAGCAAGGCAAGATGATAGGGGTTGCTGAGAAGATACAATATTCCCAGCGGGATATGTTGAATAGCGACATCAGTGATCCCGCCTGTGCCCGCTTGCGGGGCCGGGCTGTCGGGCGCGCCAGAAAAGGCCTCAGCCGACCCGGTTGAGAGCAGTCCAAGCCACAGAAACCATGCAAGAATCCGGATCATTCTCGAATCGCGATCTCAGCCTCATTGCGCAGATCTGCGAGATAGGCCGCCAGCGCCGAAGCCTGTTGCCGCTCATACCAGAGCGCTTCGATCGTCTCTCTTTGTTGCTCGAAGTCGAGACTGGTCGCTTCCGCGCGATCGATCAGGGTCAACTGGTGCGCACGATCCTCGATCACCATCCGCTCGGAGCGTTCTCCGGGGGCGAGGGACAAGGCTGCAAGTGTAAGGTTTTCACCAAGATAGCCGCGCAATTGGGTTGCCGGAAGCAGGCGGTCCGGTGGGTGGGCTGCCGGTCGCTGCAAGGTTTCGGCACTGGCTGCGCCCGTGAGCCAGACAATCTGGAGATAGGTCTCGCCGGAGAACAGCTCGGGTTCGCTGGCAAAAAGTGCCCTTAATTCAGCCTCTTCCGGTTCGCGAACAGCGGCCGCACGGATGGCATCACTCATCGCGATTATGATGGAGCGACGCAGGGTCCCAGAATTTCGTGGCAGGTCGAGCTCCACAGCCCGCTGATATAATAATTCCTCATCAATCAAACGGTTCAGCGCCTGCTCACGGCGCGTATCCAGGGACGCTGCCTCATTGAAGACCGCCATGTCGGACAAGGCGGTTGCAAGATCCATCTCCGTGATCGACTGGTCATTCACCCGCGCCACAGCCGGGTCGGAACCGGGCAGGCGCAGGCTTGCGGGCAGGAATAATCCGGCCAGGGCCAGTGCAGCTCCGATAATGGCACTGATTACAAAAGCATATCGCGGTATGGCGTTCATCCGTCCCCGAGCATTGTGATGATCCCAACCAGACCCTCTACGGTCCCGATATCATCATCCAACAATGCATTCCTCATTACTGTCCAGCCGCAAGTCCCGGTCGGCTCGATGAGGTCGCGGTCTGCTAGCTGCCCTTGCGCGGTTTTCGCGGGGCTTTACGGAGGCTTGCCCCCTTGTTGGTAGGGCCGGATGGGCGGTCGGACGTGTTGCGCCGGCGCGGTCGGTCCTCGGCGCCCGGCGCCCGGGCCGGCTTCTTGCCGCCTGGCTTGAAAGGCCGTTTCGGCTTGTCGCCACGCTTCTCCTCCCGGCGCGGTTCGGGAGCGGGTTCGCGCGCTGCCGGTCCTGTCGCGTCCTGATCCGGCGACCAGTCTGCGGACATCGGCGGGCGACTTTTCTCCTTGAAGCCGGAGCCCTTGAAATTGCTCTTCTTCTTATAGTCAGACGTTTTGGAGTCCGATGTCTTGAAGCCCGGTTTGGACTCTTTTGAACGATAAGGCGGTTTGGACGATTTATAGCCGCCCTCGCCCTCGTCTCGTGCCGGACGAGCCGGGCGCTCTTCGCGGGCCGATTGCGGCTTGCGCTCGCGACGTTCAGGCGGCGAACGATCCAGTGGCGGCGCATTGGCATCGAGCATGGAGATCCGGATATTCTTCTCGCCCCCGCCCGCAGCGGCAACATTTGCGAGGAAGGCCTCCGACACTTTTCCGGACACTTCGAAACGCGATTCCGATGTCCCGATCAGGATATTGCCGACATCGCGCTTGGTGACGTCACCGACCCGGCAGATCAGGGGCAATAGCCAGCGCGGCTCGGCCCGGTGTTTGCGGCCTGCTGTCAGGGTGAACCAGACACCATCATCGAAATTCTCGCGAACTTGCTTGGGCGCGTTCGGTTTGCGGACATCTTCCTGGACAAGCTCTTCCGGGGCCGGGAGGTCGAGCTGCGCCCGTTTGAGGAAGGCTGCGGCGATCTGCTCGGCGCCATAGATGTTCAACAGTGACTGGGCGTCTTCCAGCGCGGCGGAGGTGTAGGTCTCCAGTAGCGCCGGGTCATTGAAAATTCGCTCACGGTCCCGGGTGATGATCGCATCCAGGCTCGGCGGTGACATCCATTCCGCCTCGACCTTGGCCTCATTGAGCAGGCGATTGGCGCGCCCCTTGCGGTTCGCGGGAACAATGAGGGCGCAGATGCCCTTCTGCCCGGCGCGACCGGTGCGGCCGGAGCGGTGCAACAGAGTCTCCGCCTTGCCGGGCAGGTCGGCATGGATCACCAGTTCCAGGCCTGGCAGATCGATGCCCCGCGCGGCGACATCGGTCGCGACACAGACACGCGCGCGGCCATCACGCATGGCCTGAAGTGCATGGGAGCGCTCATTCTGGGTCAATTCGCCGGACAGCGCGACGGTTGAGAAGCCCCGATTGCCGAGCTTGCTGGTCAGACGGCTCACAGCCTCGCGGGTCGCACAAAAGACGATGGCGCGCTGGGCGTCATGAAAGCGCAGCGTATTGATGATCGCATGATCGCGTTGTTTCGGAGATGCCAGCAGCGCCTGATAGGCGATATCGCCATGCTGTTCCTGCTCGCTGATTGTGGCGATGCGAACGGCATCGCTCTGATAATCCTTGGCAAGCTTGGCAATGGCCGGAGGAACGGTTGCCGAAAACATCAGGGTCCGGCGGTCATCCGGTGCCTGATCAAGAATGAATTCAAGGTCTTCCTTAAAGCCGAAGTCCAGCATCTCATCGGCCTCGTCGAGCACGACAGCGCGAAGACTGCTCATATCCAGCGCCCCACGCTCGATATGATCGCGCAGGCGTCCCGGCGTTCCAACCACGATGTGGCAGCCGCGCTCAAGCGCGCGGCGCTCCTGCCGGGGATCCATTCCGCCCACACAGGACGCTATTCGCCCCTTCGCATCATCATAGAGCCAGATCAGTTCGCGCTGGACCTGCAGTGCGAGTTCACGCGTCGGTGCTATGATTAGCGCAAGCGGTTCTGCCGCGAAGCCGAAGACATCCTCCTCGCCCAATATGCTTGGCGCGATCGCCATGCCGAAGGCGACGGTTTTGCCTGACCCGGTCTGGGCAGAAACGAGAAGGTCGGCATCGGGCCGTTCGAGGTCCAGCACGGCCTGCTGAACTTCCGTCAGTGTTTCATAGCCTTTGGCTTCGAGCGCCCGCGCCAGCGGTGCCGCGATATTGTCTGCGTGTGTCATGGTCTATCCAACTGTCCGCAAAATGCGGACCTAGCCGCGAAAATATTCGTCAAGCGGCTCAGCGTGGAGGGTGTCCGGATGGCGAAGCCGGGCCGTTTAGCACAGAAGACGCGGTTTGGCTTTAGCTGTGATGCAAAATGAGTGAGGGGCGGCCCGCTTCTTGACCGCCCCTCTCTTGGCCGATGCTCCATTGGTCGTTCTAGTGGGGCAAATTCCGTCAGGCCAAAAGCCCGTCAGACCGGCACAAGATCCTATTTGTCCCTGTGGAGACATAATGCTGGATTGTGTCCAAAGAGGGCTAATCACATCTTAATCAGGCGTCTCAGGTTAATCAGGAGACTCAGGTTAATCAGGAGACTCAGG
>JBELMP010000010.1:5056-21100 GCA_042095695.1 Maricaulis sp.
CTCAGGTTAATCAGGAGACTCAGGTTAATCAGGAGACTCAGGGCTTGAACGAGGTAAGCCGACGATTCCGGTCGCCCGGCATCGTCGGCTACACCCCGCGACCTAGAAATCGTAGCCGATTTCCAGTCCCCAAACGCGAGGCGGTGTGATGCTCGCATGCGATGTCCCGAGTGTATCCCGTGTCAGTCCGCCCACGCCGGTAACGTAGCGGTCATCGAAGACATTATTGACGAAGGCGCTGATGGTCAGACCGCTGGTAGCCGACAGCCAATTGGCACGCAGATCGGTCCGCGTGGTTGATCCACCCGTCTCGAAGGCGGGGAAGCCGCCGCACGTGCCCTGGAAGACGGCCTGGCTGTTGCAGCGGTTTTCGCCGCGATAAGCATAATTGGCCTGAAGAATGAGATCGCCATTATCACCCATATCGATCTCATAGGTCGCGCCAGCACCAATCGACCAATAGGGTTCACCCGTAGGCTCGCCGGAGAGATCGGCACCATTGCTGTCGATACGCCGTTTATGGGTCGCATCGATGTATTGGGCGTTGAGGAAGAGCTGGAGCATGTCGGTCGCACCCCAGTCGATCTGGATATCCGCACCAAAGGCCTCGTCATCTGAGGTCTGGACCAGATATTGCGGAACGCCGCCCCCGGACGGGGCTACCAGCCGGATCGACTGCTTGTCCTCATAGACATAGGAAAATAACGAAGCGTTGAAAATCAGATCGGGATTGATGAAATCGCTCTTCAAGCCGACTTCATAGCTGGTGACGTCCTCATTATCGAAGCGCGAACCGACTTCAACGGAGTTGAAACCACCTGCCTTATAGCCCTGTGCGTAAGACGCGAAGAGCATCACATTGTCGGTAAGCTGATAATCAACAACCAGGCGTGGGCTGAAATTATTCCAGCTGTCCTCGAGTACGCAAGGCACGCCCTCGGCCACGTTCACACCATTATCGCAGGCAACACCGCCATACGGTGTCAGGTCAAAGACAAAATCGAAGTCGAAGGCATTGGCCGAAACGCCTGCGAGTGCCAGTGCACCGAGACTGTCCAGCCAGGCCATGGCGGCATCCAGCTCCGGTGCCACCCGCGGGCCGTTGAGCCATTCGAAGCTCTTTTCATCATGCGTATAACGAGCACCGAAAGTGACGTTCAGCCGCTCGGTAGCCGCCCAGATCATGTCGCCATAGACCGCCCAGGAACTGAACTCGCCCGTATTATACATATTCTCTGACCAGCCATGTCCGAGCATGGTGGCGGCAGGAATATTATTGGGCCGGATGAGACCGAATTCCAGATCCGTGAACGGGGTGCCCGCTCCTAGATTGCTCAACACCGTATTGACGGTATCGGTATAGGTTAAGGTCTCAGAGACCTGTTCGGCGGTCTCATCATAATAGCTGGCACCGAGAAGCCAGTCGACCGACCCTCCACCGGATGCAAGGCGGAACTCCTGGTAGACGGATTCGTTGTCCTCGACATTATTGGTGTCGAAATAGAGATCGACCCGGTTGGTACCATCTTCATCCTGACGATTGGCGGTCTCAAACTGGCGCACAGACGTGATCGATGTGAGAACCATATCGCCGATCTCGTGATTAATGGTCAGCGTCGTCTCATCCATGTCCCGGCTTTCGCGGTTCGATACGACATCATTGAGCACGGGCTGGTCGAACGGGTCGAGATAGGTATCAGTGTCGACCGGCAGGGTGGGGACGGCCGGAAAGGCCGGCAGGCTCACCACGCTGATCGCCGGGCGCCCATCCTCATCAAGACTGTCGCGCGAATGGCGCAGGATGACTTCCGTGCCCGGTGCGGCGTCCCAGCGCAGCGTGATCCGGGCGGCGGTCTGGTTATCGCGACCATAATCCTCGCCGGTTGCCGCATCCTCGATCCAGCCATCGGCCCGGTTGTCGAGCACATTGACCCGCAAGGCCAGGCTGTCATTGATCGGCATGTTCAACATGCCTTCGAAGCGATTGCGATTGTGACTGCCAATGCGGTAGCCGATCTGTCCCTCCAGCGTATCCGAGGGCAGGTTGGAAATGATCGACACAGCGCCGGCGGCGGCATTGCGGCCGAAGAGCGTGCCCTGCGGGCCCTTGAGGACTTCGACACGGGCGACGTCGTTAAATGCTGTCAGTGACGCTCCGCTGCGTGCGGCATAGACGCCATCGACATAGACCCCGACCGCAGGATCGGTGCCGACGCCGAAATCACTCGTGGTAATCCCGCGGATTGTATAGCGCGGCTGGGTGGGGCTGCCGCTCGACACGTCTAGACCGGGCACGAAGGCGTCAAGATCGCCAATATCGTCGGCGGCAAGCGCATCGATGAATTCGGCATCAAGAACCTGCAAGGAGATCGGAACATCCTGGGAGGATTGTTCACGCTGCTGGGCGGTGACGACGATCACATCATCAATGGCTGCGCCGCTGTCCTGAGCGAAGACCGGGCTGGCAATCCCAATCGCTATCGCCGATGCGGCTAAAAGCGTCTGCGTCTTGTTGAACTTCATAATTACTCCCCTAAGTCTCGACTGATGGCCGATTTTTTTTGAATCGCACAAGGATTCGCTGTCCCGATAAAATAAAAACAAAAAATTATTCTGTTATCCAATTACAAAGTCTGCAATCGGCGTAATTGATAAGTGTGTGACGCAACTGTGTCACACTTGCCTAGGCCCAGGACGCGGTGCAGTTTGCGCTGCCGTGAATGGAGAGTTGAAGTGAACGAGCGTGCACCCGTGGATGAGGTTGATCTGGAACGACGTGTCGCACCGCGTCAGAAACGCTCTCAGGTCCGTATCCAGAATATTGTTTCTGCGACGAAACGATTGCTCGAACAGGGCCAGATCGACATGACCACAAGCCAGGTGGCCGAGGCGGCGGGGGTGCCTGTAAGCTCGGTCTATCGGTATTTTCCGAACATCTACTCGATCCACCGGACCATACTGGAAGAGTTTCAGACGGATACTGATGAGATTATCAGGAGCATCCTCGAGGATGATGCATGGCAGGATTGGCGCGAAAGCCTTTCCGGCATGCTGTTGGGGCTGCGGCAGCTCATTCTTGATACGCCCGCTTATGGCGCGGTTCTGCGTCTGACCATGACCACGCATGAATTGCGTTCGGTCAAGGAAGACTGGAATCGAAGGATTTCCGGAGTACTCGCTGAGCGCTGGCATGCCGGCCTGGACAATTTTTCCGGTGGCGATGCCGATATTGTCGCGCGGATGGCGGTGGAGATTTATACCGCTGCGGAGGTGCTGTCCTTTGAAACGCGCGCCACACCGGAACAGGCCGATGCCTATTTCAATGAGGCGCTCGTCGCGCTCGATCGCTATCTGACGCCCTATCTCGACTAGGCGCAGCTCCCCTCAAGTTCGGCGATCCAGGCTTCAACCAGCTCAAGACCTTCCACGTGGATTGTCGATCGACCGATCTCGGGCATCATCACGTCAGGCACGACGCTGTCGAGCCGATAGGTGAGAATGGAGTTGTGCGGTTCGCCGGGAACAATGCCATAGGGTCGATTCCCGGTCCCGCGCCCTGCCGCAATCGGCAATTTGCACAGGCCAAGATTGGGACCTGTCGGGGTGTCGGGTTCGAGAAAGAGGCCCGACGTATCCGCCGGTCCGACCGGGCTGTGGCAGTGCGAGCAGTTGATATCGAGATAGGATCGCGCCCGCGCCTCGAGCGATGCCATGTCATCGCCCCAGGCGGCATTGCGCGGCATGTCTTCTATCGGCGGGTGAGCGTCCAGCATCCCTAGTGCGACCATCTGGACAAGCTGGTTGGCGCTGCCGCTCTCATAGTCGAACTCGCGATTGAGATGCCGCGGCTTGGGGCCGATCGGTGCGATCGCGCGCGTGTTGGAATCAGGTGCGTGACAGCTTGCACACTGATTCACATTCGGCATGACGTAATTGAAATCCTCGCGCGCCCCCGCCTCATCGACCAGGGTCAGCGGAATGATACTGCCGGTCCGGTGCAGGACCGCATCGCTTTGATCCTCATTCCACCGATAGGGAATGGCGACCCAGCCGGTTTCACGATGAACGAGCAGCCGGGTCTCGATCAGTCGAACGTTATCGAGGTCCAGCGAGCCATCGCGAAAATCATGTTGATCATTCTCTGTTCGAGCGACCTCATCCCAATCCTGTCCGCCACGCGGATAATAGAATGTTTTGGAAATCACCGTTCCGACCGGGAAGTCCAGCACATCGCCCTCGCGATAGCTGGCCGTCGTGCCATCGGGCAGCCAGACCGTGCGCAGCTTATGCGCATAATCCGTGAAGAGTGCCGTATTCAGATCATAGGGCAGGACGTCGCCGGGCAGGCTCAGGCTTGACCCTGAGACCGATAGCTGGCCCCAGTCCGACAGCAGGGGCGGATTGCCCTCGGCATGAAATGTCGGCGTGGCGGTGTCGGCACCGCACGCGCCGAGCGCGAGCGCGGCGCCGCAAAGCGCGAGGTTACGCAGGGAGAAGATACGCAAGGCGAAGGGCTTTCTGTCAGTCGATGGCCAGCTCAACCGCCGGCAGGCTCGGCAGTTCGCACTGGTAATTCTCGGTATCGACGCGCGGCGATGAGAAGCCGTTGGGCGCATCGGCATTGAGGACCTCTACATCATCGCCGATGCAGATGCGCAGCGCGGCCGGCATCTCGCCATCTACGAATTTGCTGTCGTCGATATAGCCGTCAAAGAGGACATCCGGCAGGCTTCCCGTCAGACCGAACATGGCAACTTTCAGGGCGGTCAGGTCGAGCCCGTCGGGCGAACTTCCCCCGCCGGTATAGCTATTGCCATGGATCCAGATGGATTCCGGATAGGCGTCAAAATCGGCTTGGACGGCGCCATCAGCATAGCCTGTCGTGTGCAGGCTGGAGATGATGATATTGGCCGTATCATTGTCCGCGATCCGATTGTTGAAGATCTCAACCTGGTCGTTGGAATTGATCACAATTCCCGAACCTGCCGGAACACTTGCCACCGGCGTTCCTGCGTGACCGAAATTCTCGGTATTATTCTCGAAAATATCATTGTCATAGACGCGGGTCTGATATCCCGGTTGCGGCAGGTTGGGCATGTTGAAGACAAGAATGCCACCGGTATTGTTTGTCGCCGTATTGCCGTAGACGTCCGCACCGACGCAGTTCTCGATCTCGATGCCCGCGACATTCCACTCGGCGCGATTATTCCGCACGACAACATTGCGCGACTGACCGACATAGATCCCGGCATCGGAGGCGCCGATGGCGACCGTATCCTCGATCAGCACATTCTCCGTCTGCACCGGATAGATGCCATAGGCGCCATTCTCCGTAGAGTAGCCATTCGTCCATTCCACACGAACGCCGCGGATAATGATATTCTCACCGCCATTCACTTTGAGTGCGTCACCGGACGTGTCCTCGATAGCGAGATTTTCCAGTGTGAAATCATTGGCGGTGACCAGGAGGCCTTCGGCGCCGGCGAGCTGTCCCTGGAAGTTAAGAATGGTTTCATCCATGCCTGCACCGCGAATGGTCACGCCATCGACGGTCAGCATCAGGGAGCTGTCGAAATTGTAAATGCCGGCCGGGATTTCAATCACATCGCCCGGCTGCGCGTCGATCAATTGCTCGAGCAGGACATTCTGATAGTCCGAATCCGCTGTCGAGACATCGCGTGCATCCTGACCGGATTGGCCGCAGGCGACGAGTGTCATCGAGCCTAACGCTATGAACGCAAAACGAGAAATTGACATGAAAGCCTCCCTGTTTGCGGCGTCTGAACCGCACGCTTTGGCCGGACTGTCCCATATCGTCGTTGCGGCTTCAATCCAAAAACTGAAATTAATTCACTTTTTGGATGCTGGTGATCAATGCGCGGCTGTTTCTGACCCGGTCCGCGGCGCGGTCCGGGAGGAATCCGACGGGCGCAGACAGGACGAGCTGGACCAGTTCGGCCTGCGAGTTCACTTCGATTTTCTGGAAGACCGCACGCAGCTGGGTTCTCAGGGTTTCGATACTCCGGCCGGTATCCTTGGCAATGCGCGCCAGATTATCCCCGGAAGCAACACGGGCGGACAGTAATTCCTCCTGAGGAGACAGGCCATAGACGAGCGCGATTTGTCCGGCACGGATCTTGGTGATCGGATCGCGATCGGAAATACAGACGGTCGCCCAGGCTCGATCACTGCCCCAGGCCAGGGAGGCCTCACGCTGCTCGGCCGGCAGGGCAGAGATGGACAGGCTCCACGGCTTGGCTTCCTCGATCCCGTACAGCTTCAGAACGCGATGCGAGGCGGTCTTGCTGCCAGGTTTCAAAACCTCGGCAAGCGCGACTTGCAGGGTCTGGTTCTCCATACCGTCAACGCACTGGAGAAACCGCTTCTTCAGCCGCAAAATACTTTGTCCGGCGAGCAGGCGCTGACCGGCCGCATTGGCATCAAGAAGGCCGCCGCTCCTGTCGAGGATGAGCAAACCAAAAGGCAATTGATCCATGAAATGGTCACAGACTGTAAGACGGGTCCGCAGGCCGCCGAGCTTGGCGTGCGCAATTGCAGCGCGTTCCAGGGTCGGGCGCAGACGGGTAAGATTATGCAGGTCATCTGCTGAAAACCCGGGCGCGTCTGGTTCATCATATAGGCATAACAAACCCTGAATACCGGCAATATCGATACTCGCAACGAGCGCGTCATTGGCCGGACGTTCAAGGAATTGCGTCAGAAGCGGTCCGGTCGCCGCTGCATCATCCGGTGATGTCGAGATGATACTGGCGATCGGCTTGGGCTGGCGCTGATGCGCGAGCGCCCAGGCGCGCGCTTTTGGCGCGGTCTTGTGAGTGTAGCGGATGGCTGCACCCGGCTCGGGGCATTCAACGCCAAAATACTCGAACGCATCGGCGCTGGTATCTGCGATCATCAGGCTGGCGCGGCGACGGCGACCCAGCAAGGCGGCGATATCGCGCAGCGCAATTCGCCAGCCATCTGCGATGAGCGGGGCGTTCGCCAGGCTGGCGATGGCCCTGTCATAATCGCAGGGCTGGATCGCCGAAGCATGTTCGGTCGCCGCCACATTATTGGCATAGCCATCACGCATGATGGATGCACTCCCCCAGATTTCGCAGGGAGGACGCGACGTGCGAGCCGCGGCCCGCCCCTGTCCTCCATAAATTCGTCATTTGGATTGTCGCTTCCAAGTTGCGACCGCCATGACTGAATTTTGATCATAGGGGGGATAATTGACTGTGATGTGACCCCGGTTTGACCAAATATGACCAAAACTGGGGCCACGGCATTATTGGGAGAGTATCAGCCAGATTTGCGGCGTTCGGTCCGCAACCCAGTCCGCATCCTCCGCCAGCGCTTCATGTGCGGCCCGGCGATGCAGACTGTCCGGCAAATCATCCCAGAGTGCGTGGACGAAACGCAGACGCCATTTGCGGTACTCCCAATTGCCGATCGGCATGCGTGTATAGGACTGGGTCAGGGCGCGGCTGATATCATCGCTGGCGGCGCCGTGGATATAGAGTGCATAGGCGTAGCGGCCCCACATCTCCCCGTCTCGCGGCTCCATTTGAAGAGCACGGTCATAGGCCTGGACCGCCAGCGCGGTGTCCATTTCCTGCAGGCCCATGGCCCGGTCGGCGACGGCCGCATACCAGAGATGCGAGGCACCGCTCGGCAGGCCGGCTGCCATTCTGGCGCGGAAACTGGCATCACTTGCCTGTGTGAGGCCGGCAGCGTCGGAGCGGTCAATTCCGGTCAAGGCGGACCAGGCCGCGAAACCCGCCAAAAGTAATGCGAGGCCCAGGCGGACCAGAATATGCGGCAGCCGGCGCAGCATCAGCTTGTGCTCCCGGGGCGCGCCATGGCCAGCCCCAAGCCGAACAACCAGGCAATAAACCAGGTGAAGAGCGGGATTTCCATGGCGTAATCAACCAGCCCGTGAAGCGCGACAAACAGCAGAATAGTGATCACGGCGCGCATGCGAAAGAGATTGCGGCGACGCTCGCCGACGCCTTGCAATAACTGCGCAATCCCGACCAGGATCAGCGCTCCTGCCGCCAGCGTCCCCACCAGTCCTGTCTGCAATAGCCATTGGAGATAAAGATTGTGGGCTGCACCCTGATCGAGCAGGAAATCATTGGTTTCGATATTGCCGGCCTGAGCGTTCACAGCCTGGAAGCCGCCCAGCCCATGTCCGAATAGAGGGTCAAGCTGGACCGCGCGCCAATAGGATTCAATCAGGATCAGGCGCGATTCATCCTCGCCCAGACCACCCAGCCGGCTGAACAATGCGTCTCCGGACAGGAGGTAGATTCCAAGGCCGCCGATCAAGGTCGCTGCCAGGCCAAGCACCCAGCTGCGCATGCCAAAGCGTCTTCCCCGGCGCGTTACACCCTCCCACAGGACCAGCACCAAAAGGGCGATGATCAGGGCCGCCAACCCACCCCGGGAGGCGGTCAAGACAACATTGGACAGGGCGAACATCAATATAATCATCGGTATCGACAGGCCGCGCGCGAGCGTATCGATCCAGTCGCGAAGATCTGCAGTCTGCGCACGTCTTACCGTCCTGGCGATTTCGGCCAGCGCCATGAGTGCAATCACACCATAGAATGTCGCCGCGGTATTGGCGGAGAGGAAGGGCGCGGACAGACGCCCGAGCGCATAGGGCCGCTCGCGTCCGAAATTCAGCTCGGGCGACAGGGTGAAATCAATAAAGGCTGCGATTGAGAGCGCACCGCCGAGGATAAGTGCCGCCTGCCATAACCGGCGGGCCCGCTCAGGGGTCGACGCGCCGCTGAAGGCGATGAAGATGAGCGCGCCGCAGGCGGCGAGAACGGCGTATTCATGGGCGCCAGTGGCCAGCCATCCATTCCAGCGAGCCAGTGCCAGGAGGCCCGCGAAACCGGCAATTCCCAGCAAGGCGATCGGCGAGATCCGACGAGGACCGACCAGCACGGCCAGACTTCCGAGGATCAGCAAGACTGTCGAAAGCGCAAGCGAGGCCTGCGGGCTATCGCCGCCATAGGTCGTCGCAGCAAGTGCCAGGACGAAAAGCGGTAATCCCCAGAGGAATGTGCTTGCCCAGGAGCCCTCTACCTGCGTCATACGCCCTCAACTCAATCAACTCAGAAAAAACGCTCGGCGATCCGGATCGTATCGCCCGGCTGGACGAGTGTGGAGGCCGACAGCTCCATCTGCGTGAACTCTTCCTCACCTGCACGCTTGATGAAGACGGTGCCGCGGCGAGCGCGATAGGTGAAGCCGCCAGCGGTCGCGACGGCATTGAGTACGGTGAGGCCATCCGTATACGGGTACTCACCAGAGGCCTCCACCTCGCCCAGAATATAATAGGGACGGTAGTTGAGAACCTGTGCGGAGACGCGCGGATCACGCAGATAGCCGTCGCGGAAGCCGGTTTCGATCGCCTCCTCGAACTCGCGCAGCGTAAGGCCGCCCGCGCCGACATCACCGATCAGGGGCAAGGAGACACGGCCAGCGCCATCGACAATGAATTCACCGGAAAGCGATGGCTCGTCAAACACGATGACACGGACCTGATCACCGGATCCAAGGCGGTATTCCGCGCCGCTGCCCTGAGCGAAGCCGCCGGCAGGGGCGAGCGTGATCGCAAACAGTGCGAGGAAAAGATGTAGTAGACGGGTCATTGGTCTTCCCCCTTTTTTAGTCTTCTGCCGGACCTGCGATGAGCCAGACCTTAACAGGGCGGGCGCATTTCTGCCACAACTCGCGTGACCCGATTATGTGCGTCTTGTCATGGTGTTGGAAAGAAGGGTGGGCTGATTTTCCAGCAAGCGCATCCAGGCGAGCGCGCAGGCCGTCCCGAACAAGGCATTGAACGAGATCAGAGTCGGGTTGAAGGCGGTGAAAATGACGAATGCGCAGGCCAGGGCGCCATGGGCCTTGCGGTTCTGCCGCCCCATTCTCCGACGCGGCAGAATGACCGTGCTCAGCCACACAGCCGTCATCAGCAAGCCCACAACGCCAAGCCGTAACAGGATGTCAAAGGGCGTGCTGTGCGTGCTGAGAAAAAGGAAACCCTCGTGATTGGGGTCGGCCACCTGCCAATCCCCGGCACGGATGGCGTAGAATTGGTTGCGGATGTATTCCGTCCCGTAACCGACACCAATACCATTGGTCTCCACTGTGGCATCGATTGCATCACCCCACATGATCGCTCGAACACCGATATTGTCGTCATACTGGTCGACGAGCGGGGCGAAGGATGGCGCCAGTATCAGCGTGATGCCGATCCCGATCGCGACAGCCAACACCACCCAGTGCTCGCGCGGTGCGAAGCGTATCGCCAGCATAGACAGGCCGAGCAATTGCTGCGAGGCGGATTCGGCAATGATGGTGAAGATGATGATCAGGGCCGCATCAATCCTCGGATCCCGGCGCGTCCGGAAAATGAAGAGGATCAGGGCGACCGTCAGCGGGATAACATGATTATCCACATCATAGATCCGTAAAGTATAGCCCAGATCGAACAGCCAGCTGGCCAGCTGAATATTGAGATAGATCAGCACTGCAAACACCAGCGCCCGGCGAATAATCAGGGTTTGCAGCCGGCCAAAAAGCACGATGAAGGCTGTGGTCAGGGTGATCAGGGCGGGGATCCAGAGCCAGTGGCGGATGGCGGCGAAATGATCAAAATTCTGGGTCCAGGCCTCCGGCATCAGACCCGCAAGCGATAGGACCAGTATCGCCGTTGCATAGGTAGCGAAAACAGCGAAGGTCAGCGACAGCTCGAGGCGCCGTGCGATGATGCAGATGACGCCGCTCAGCACCAGGGCCAGCGCAAAGGGCAGGTTGCTGAATTCTCGCGCGACATTGAAATTGATGGTGAAGAGAAAAAGCGGAATGGCAAGGATCGCGGCCAGCGAGAGGCGGCGATAGGCCAGCGTCCCAACTGCGGGTAAATAGCGCGGGCGGGACGGGGCGGACATGCCCTGTTCCGGCTTGATGCTGCGCTCCATATCAGGACTCAGATCGGTCATGGCGAAACTCCCCCACGGGCGGAGACCGGCGCCTCTCCCGCCGCTTCCATCCAGGTCTCGACCTCATCATAAACGCGGGCAACCGTATCTGCCCAGCTGCGTTGCTCAATCCATTCCCGGGCATTCGCGATCAGGCGGTCGCGAAGGTCAGGGTTTTGATAGAGCTCGCATGCCGCTTCGGCCATGCGCCTGGCGGCCGCCTCCTCGGTCGCCGAGTCGACATCAATAACGCGTCCGAAATCATTGGTCACATGTTCGCCGGGCCCGCCGAGCTTTAGACAAATAATCGGACAGGCGTGGGCGCAGGCCTCATAACTCACCGTCGCCCCGCTATCGTGCAGCCCGGGAAACAGGAATGCATGATGTCGCCGGTAAATCGCAGGGACTTCGCGTTTCTCGACCCAGTCGACCCAGTCGATCTGGCTATCAATCCCCAAAGCCCGGGCGCGATTTGTCCAGCCTTGTCGTGCCGGCCCGCGTCCAACCATGCTAAGTCGCGCATCGGGCAGGCGGTCAAGTATATGGCGAAAGGCCAGAAGACCGATATGCATGCCCTTCACATGGATGAAACGACCGAGGAACAGAAAACGTGGCGCAGCCGGCACAGTTGTCTCTGTGACGGAGGGGCCCGGTTCCAGATCAATCCCGATCTCGCTTGCGCGGCTGCATTTGTCGCGGGCGAAGTGGGGCAGGCAGGCGCGCGTATCTTCGGTTTTCACATAGATCCGGTCAGCGGCCCGGAGCGTCGCGCGGACCAGCGGGTCAAGGCGCATCAGTTGATTAGCGAGCGAGCGCAGCGTTTCAAACAGGCGCGCGAACCAGGGCAGGCCGCGCCTGAGCGCACGTGGCGCTTGCTCGCCACCGCCCACCGGCCCGATAATGAAGGGGATGCCAAGTCGGCCCATATAGCTGGGAAAGCGCGCCGTGGCGTAGGTGACATGATGGACCAGATCAAAGCCGATCTCCGCATGGAGATGTCGCGCAAGCGTCGCGGCCGTCCATTGCCAGGCATAGATGTGGGGGTAGATCCCGCCCGGAAGCTCCGTCATGGCACGCATCGGCCATATTGTTTCGTGAAAATGGAAGTGCAGATTTGCGGGCCGGTCGGTCGCGGCTGAGATCGCCGCCTCGTGCTCGGCGCGCGTTATGACATGGACCTGGTGCCCGCGTTTTGCGATCTCCACAGCCCAGTTCCATCCAACACCGGGTTCCGAGCCATGGCGCGGGTCGCAGGAATAACAGGACAAGAGGACTTTCACGATCGGGATCTGCCGAGGGATTGGGAATAGGCAATCAGGAGTGAAGCGAAGCCGATTATCGGCACTGCGACCAGGCCGATCACCGTGCCGTTGAGCCCGAGCCAGGCCGTCAGCGGATAGGCGGCCGCAACGGAAAAACCGGAGACGATAATGCTCGTTATGAAGATTGGCCGTGTATCCGTCATTGTCCTCAATCCGATACGCAAGACCATGTTGAGGCACATGAAGACATAAATAAGACCGAACCATTTCACGAGATGTGCGTAATCGGCATATTCCGCACCGAATATCCGGCCGAGCCAGAATTCAGGTGCCAGGCTCAGGGCGATGGCCAGCGCTGCTGTCAGCAGGCCTCCGGCCAGGCATAGATTGCGGACGACCCGATTTAGAGCCTCTGGACCTGAGTCCTTGAAGATCCGGGCAGCGCGGGGCGGCACGGTATTCTCCATGGCCTGGAAGAATATGTGCGTGACACCCATGAGCGTTTCCGCAGCGCGGATGCCGCCGACTGCGGCAGGGCCCAGAAGAGCGGCGGCGGCGAGAACAAAGACATTGCTGGAGCCCCATCTCATCAGGGTTGAGCCGGCGAGCCAGCGGCCAAATCGCCAATGTTGCCGGGTCACCGTTCGATAGACGGGTGTCGACCAATCGCTGCGCCGAATGCGGGCGAGCGCGACCAGGCCGCCACCCAGGGATGCGAGCGCCTTGATCCACAATGCGAGGGCGACATTCATGGTCTCAGCGAGGGCAAGCCCGATGAGTAGCAGAACCAGTAATTGGCTGAGATATCGGAACGCGTCGGCGGCAAATGCGCTCCAGGTCTGGCGCAGGGTGAAATGATAGCGGCGAAGAAACTCCTGCCACTGGCTGGCACCAACCAGGAATGTCAGGGCGAATATTGCCGGATATCCCATTCCACCAATGAGAAATTCCCATGTCGAGAGACTGACAAGTGTCAGGGTTGTCGAGATTAGAAAAAACCAGGCCTGATGGCGGAAAACGGCGCCGAAATATGTTGGATGCTCCGCGCGCTCCGCGCCGCCGCCAAAAGTCATCATCGGGGAAATGATCACGGCCTGCTGCAGGCTCTGGATAAAGAGAACAACGATCCAGGCCAGGGTGAACCAGCCGAACGCCTCAAGTCCCAATTGACGCGCAAGCAAGATCCCGATCAGGAAATTGCTGCCCGAAACCATCGCCTGGTCGACCAGGACCAGGTTGAAATGGGAATACCGGCGTGCAAGGCCGGTAATGCGTGAAATCACGATTTTGTCTCGGCTATCTCGGCAGTCCTGCGCGCCCCGTCGAGGAGCCTGCGGAGCGGGTCATCATCTCATACCCGGTCAGCATGATGAATTTTGGAGCCAAGATCAAATAGCGACGCCAAAGCCGTTTTGGCTCGGACATAAAGCGGTGAAGCCATTCGAGTGCGAAGTCCTGCATCCATTTCGGTGCGCGCTGAATGGCACCTGTGTGGAAATCATAGGCCGCGCCAACGCCGATAAGCGTCGCCGAGAGCTTAGGCCGATGATCGCGCATCCAGAATTCCTGTTTGGGCGTGGACAGGCCGACCCAGACAATATCCGCACCTGAGGCATTGATGCGATCGATGAGCGCGGCATCCTCCGCGTCCGTCAATGCGCGAAAGGGTGGGCATTCGGCACCGACGATCTCGATCCCGGGGTAGCGCGCTTCGAACTTCGCTTTGAGATCCGCGGCAACGCCTTCCTTGCCGCCATAGAAATAATGCTTGAGGCCGGATGATGGCGAGCGGGCGCAGACCTGTTCCATCAAGTCCGGCCCGCAGGTCCGGCTGACCGCCTCGCCGCGCAGCTTCCCCAGGATAACCAGCGGCATTCCGTCCGGGGTTATCATATCAGCCTCTTGATGGAGGGCAAAAAGCTCCGGATCATCCTGGGCGCGCATCACACCGTGAACATCGCGAATGCAGACCATACGGCCCTGGTCATCATCCGCCCAGGACTCGATGCGTCCGTTGGCCTCTTCGAGCGAGGTCGCGGATACCGGTATGCCGAGAATCGCAAAGCGCCGATCCCCATGCGGATCAGTTGACGCGGAGGCTTGCGTTCCGGGCCTGAAGCCAGATTCATAAGCGAAATCAGCCAAGTCTCGTTCTGCCCTATCAGCATGGTTAACAAGACTTAAACTCTAACAGCGAAGATGAACCGGGCATTAACCCGTTCGGGTGAAGTCGTTTCGGAAAATCCGGAAGTGTGACATTCAAGCTGTATGGAGCAGGCGGATCCCTCGATGATCGATCCGCGCCGCGGTCAGCCGGCCGGTGGAGTAGGCGCCGGTATCGATGCCCAAGCTATAGCGCGCAATGATGGGCGATTTTCTTGCCGAGTGACCATGGACCACAAAGCGTTCAAGACGTTTCTTATAGGTGAGGAAGGGTTTGCGAATCCACAGCAGATCTCGCTCCTCCTGCTCCTCGATCGGCTTTTTCGGATCAATCCCCGCATGGGCAAAGAAATAGGGATCCCGGTCAGCGCTAACGGCCAATCCCTCGAAAAATGCCTGGTGTGTCGCTGGCAGGGCGTGCTGCAAGGCGAGGCGGACCTCGCCCCAATCCTCGTCGCGAGTCTTGCGCCGGGGCGGGCGCACGCCATAGGAGGTCAGCATGTCAAAAGCGCCGTAATCCGCCCAGGCCGGTCCAATAGCGGCGCCGCCGAGAAACTCCAGCAGAGTGGCTTCATGATTACCCTTCAGGAAAACCGGCTGGAGCGAAGTCAGGTCCTGGCAATTGAGCAGCATATCGATACAGGCGCGGGAATCCGGGCCGCGGTCGATATAATCTCCGAGAAAGATCAACTCTCCCTCGGCGCCATCACAATCATGATCGATCCGGGCAATCAGCGCTTCAAGCAAGTCTGCTCGGCCATGCACATCACCGACTGCATAGATGAGACCGTCATATTTCGGGCCGCGCGGCCGTTTGGTGAAGGGCCACATGGCGCCACTACCTCTCGTATACTTCGCCCGCATCTTTGCCGGAACCGGTAGAGCGCGCAAGAAACCGCCTGCCGCCCGGGCGCAGTTCGCAACATGATTATTTCCAACTCACCCAAATGGGTGAAATCACATTGTCACCTTATTGCTACCATTTTTCATGGTCATTGATGTGTTGGGCGCACATCGCTTCTCCGTAAGAAATGCAATGATTTCAATCGGTAGGGGCTTGGTAGATGGTTAATGGGGGAAGAGTCCATGGGGGCCTTCAAAGGCAGGAAGCGTGCGCGTTTGGCATTAATGGCCGGAGCGGCGTGTTTATCACTGGTCGGATTTACCGCGCCGTCATGGGCGAAGGGCGGTGATGCCGATGTGGTCTGGCTGGCCGAGCGGATAACCACCGTCGTCGAACAATTGCCGCTGGATTCGCTGGCGTGTGAAATCGAACTCGCGGTGCAGCGGGTCCTGGTGGATGCCGGTATGGATGCCGAGACTGAGTCCCGGGCCCTCGCGCAGGTACAGGCCGACGGCGTCTGCGATATGCGCGATGAATGCGGCATGGTGTTCTATGAGGCCTTGGCGAATGTCGATCTCCTCCAGCCGGAGGGAGAGGGCGGCTACACCTATAATAGTGATATCCTGACCAGCTGCGACGCGCCGGACCCCTGTGCTTGGGCGCCGGATTATGTCCCCTTGCCGGACCCTATTCCGCAGCCGGAACCAGAACCTGAGCCCGAACCCGAGCCCGAACCCGAGCCCGAACCTGCGCCCGAGCCTGAACCCGAGCC
>JBELMP010000010.1:21200-36493 GCA_042095695.1 Maricaulis sp.
CCCGAGCCTGAACCCGAGCCGGAGCCGGAACCCGTCCCGATCGCTGAGCCGGAACCGGTGCCGACACCGGAGCAATTGCTGGCGGACGCCATCAGTAATCGCCTGGCGAGGATGAACCGGACGACGACCCAATGCGAGTATGAAGCGACCATACGCGACATGCTGCGCACATCCGGACTGGATGGCGCCACGGAACGCCGGACACTGGCAATGTTGCGCGCCACGTCGCCGCGACTGATCAGTATCCGTAATGCCCTGTCCTATATTTCGATCCACCAGCCCGGTGGAATGCTGGGATATGACCCCTCAACAGGCTATGGTGATGATGAGATTAATCTCTGCCGGCGTTTCCCGGACCCGGGAGGCCGAGGACCTCGCCCGCCGGCGCCGCCACCCCCAGGTGGCGGAAACTCCGATTATCGCTAGGAGCGGAACAGGGAATCCGCTCTGAGAATTCTGAAAAAGTGAGTGATAACAATGAAATACAATCTTGTTCCCAGTCTTGTGACGTTAACGTTGACGTCTGTCATCTTGGCGTCTCCTGCGCTTGCGCACGACCCCTCTGCCGAAGATGAGGGCTATTTCTTCCGCGAACGCAATGCGAGCGTGCTGGGCCGCTCGCGTCCGGAATTCAAATCTGAGGGGGTTCAGACCGGCGCCTGGATCTGGGATCCGGAACTCGTGCTCGGCGTCGAGTGGGATGATAACATCTTCGCCACGCCTGATAACGAGGTTTCCGACACGATCTGGATCGTACAGCCCGGTATAAATGTCGAAACGACCTGGTCGCGTCACAAGCTTGAAGCGTATGCGATCGGTGAAAATCGTGAATATAGCGATACCGGTTCTGAAAGCTCCTGGACCTATGCTTATGGCGTGTCAGGGCATGTCGATGTAACGCGAAAATTCCTGATCAATGGTGGGTTTAGCGCTGCAGAGCTGGTTGAAAACCGCCGCAGTGCGGGTGCCGCGAGTTTCGCCGCCGAGCCGCTGGAGTATTCGACGGATGCCTGGTTTGTCGGCGCCGAAGCCGAGAGTGGACGTATTCGCCTGCTCGGTCGAATGGATGTGGCCGATTATGATTTCGACGATGCACGCCTTATTGGCGGCGGTTTCGCGGATCAGGATTTCCGCGATCGCGAAGAGACCTTCTACACGCTGCGCGGTGATTATGCGCTTAGCCCGGATACCGCGGTCTTCCTTCGCTATCGTTACAATGACCGTGAATACGATCTGAAGCCGCCAGCGGTTGCGAACAATCGCGATTCCGATGGCTATATGATCGATGCCGGTATCGATTTTGATCTGGGCGGCACTGCGCGTGGCCTTGTCGGCGTCGGCTATAATGAACAGACCTATGATGACCCCGCCTTCGGCAAGCTCGATGGCTGGGGCCTGGACGCGGTGGTTGAATGGTATCCAACCATGCTGACGACAGTCACTTTCTCCGGTGATCGCCGGATCGAGGACGCACCCTTTGAGAATTCCGGCGGTTTCACCTCGGAAACCCTCGCAGTTCGCGTAGATCACGAACTTCGTCGCAATGTAATTCTCTCAGCCGGTGTTCAGAATACCCAGCATGATTATCTCGATATAGACCGGGAAGATGATCGCTGGACAAGCTTTGTCGCCGCAACCTGGTTGGTTAACCCAAATGTGGGTGTCGAGGCGGCTTACACAATGATTGATCAAGACTCGACGGGCCTGCTGGGGACGCAGGATTTCGAAGAGAACATATTGGGAGTCCGATTGGTTCTGCGTCCATAGATCATGACCAAGTTGTGTCGGGTCAGTTCATTCATGCGTCATGTGGGATGGCGTTAATGAAGATGAATAAAGCAGAGCCAGGGTTGTGGGCGGAAAGATGCGTGTGCCGTACGAGTCAGTGGAGGGGGAAAACGAGGATCTGATTGATATCCTCGGTATCCTCAACATCATCCGACGCAGGGTCGTAACCCTGCTCGCGGTGTCCACGCTCGTATTTGCAGGCGCAATTCTTTTTACCGTCCAGGCCACCCCCCTTTACACCGCGACGACCAAGGTCGCGCTTGAACTCCAGCGGGCGCAAATTGTCGACTTTGACGCCGTCCTGACCGGGGCGCCGCCAGACTCCGCCGCTGTCGATACAGAAGTCGAAGTGTTGCGCAGCCGGGCCCTGGCTGGCGCTGTCGTGGACGAGCTTGGCCTCATGGGTGTGGCGGAGTTCAATCCCGCATTGCGTGATCCGGGGAGTATGGACCGCATCCTGCGTCTGGTCAGCGATACGATCGATAACCTGCTGCCCGCCCAGCCTGTCGCGGCGGCCGATGAAGCCGGCTCGGACATGGATCGGGAGATTGCACGGGACCGGGTTGTTGCTACCCTGCTGAGCCGTTTGCGCATCGAGCGCCGCGGTGTGTCCTACCTGATCGATGTCAGCATCACATCCGAGTCGCCGCGTCTCGCCCGTGAGATCGCCAATACCTATGCCGAGCAGTATCTGATTGCGCAGCTTGAAGAGAAATTCGCCGCGACCCAGCGTGCCAATGAATGGCTCAATGAGCGGGTCGAGACCCTGCGTGAAGAGGTGCGGGTCAAGGAAGCGGCTGTCGCCGAGTTCCGTGAGCAAAACGGTCTGCTTGATGCCCAGGGCGCAACTCTGACCGAGCAGCAGATCTCAGACGTCAATGCCCAGCTCGTGCTGCAGCGTGCCGCATTGGCAGAGGCCGAGGCGCGTTTGCGCTCAGTGCGGCGGCAGGTGGCGCAGGGCGCCAGTGCGGAGTCAATTTCCGAAGTCCTGTCGTCTGATACAATCCGGGATCTCCGGCTGCAGCAGGCCGACGCCAATCGCCGCCAGTCAGAGCTTGGCACGCGTTACGGACCGCGCCATCCCCAGATAATTACCATCCAGCAGGAGCTCGCTGATCTTGAGCGCCAGGTCGGCGCGGAGATTGACCGTATTGTTGCCGGTCTGGCGAGCGAGGTCGAAGTTGCGCGAGGGCGCGTCTTCTCTCTGGACCGCAGCTTGGGCCAGTTGCGCAATGAGCTGGGAAATAATTATGCGTCCGTGGTGCGCCTGCGCGAGCTCGAGCGGGAAGCCGAAGCCAGCCGTGTGCTCTTTCAGTCCATCCTCGCGCGTTTCCAGCAGACGTCGGAGCAGGAGTCTCTGGCACAGAGTGACTCGCGTATCGTCTCCTATGCGGCGCTGCCGCTCTCGCCGAGCGCGCCGAATGCGAAGCTGAATCTGGCGCTGGGTGCGATCCTCGCAATTGGCTCGGGACTGATGGTGATTTTCGCCATGGAGATGATGGTGTCGGTCCTGTTCCGGGACCGGGACGTGGAAACCAAGCTCAACATGTCGCACATCTCTTCGGTGCCGCAATTGAAGCTGAATCTGATTTCGCGTGTGGCATCCGGAGCGAGCACGCCCGGGCAATATGTCGTCAAGCGCCCGCTCTCCGGTTTCGCTGAAAGCATTCGCTCGATCCGCTCGACGATCAATATCGCGGCCAAGGATGGCCCGGCGCAGGTCGTGGCCGTCACGTCTGCCCTGCCCGGCGAAGGCAAGACAACGATTTCTGTCTGTCTGGGCCGGATAGCCGCCATGGCAGACAGCCGGGTGCTGGTGATCGATTGCGATATTCGTCGCCGCCGCCTCTCCCACGCGCTTGCGGGCAGTGCCGCGCAGGGCTGGATGGAGCTGATCGAGGGGCGCACAGAACTCAAGTCCGCACGTATTCGTGACAGTAAGACCAATCTGGATGTCCTGCCGGTTGGACGTAGCCGCACAACGACCCGTGATATTTTCGGCACCCAGGCCTTCACGGATTTGATCGAAACGCTGCGGTCTGATTATGATCTAATCATCCTGGACTGCCCGCCAGTCCTGGCCGTGGCGGAAGCGATGGAAATCGCTAGCCGTGCGGATGCGGTGATCTTCAACGCGCTATGGGGCAAGACCCGTATCGCGGTTATTCGAAATGCGCTGAATATCTTGTCACGCGCTCGCGCCAATGTCCTGGGCGTGGTTCTCAATAATGTGAATTTGCGTAAACAGGCCCGTTATGGCGACGGCGATTACGGGTCCTATTACAACGCGTACAAAAAATACTACGCCGAATGATGAGGGACGGTCCTCTCGCCCATGTGGTGGCGAAGACCAGATCAGGGCCGGGCAAGCCCGGCGCATGAGGAGGTTCCGTGTTCGAAAACGGACATGAACAAGCGCGATTCAACCGCGATGCGGGAACCGGCAAAGAGGACGGTTATGGTCTCGGCCTGCCGGCTCGGGACGTGGGTGCAATGCGTCCAGTCATCGTGCGACAGCCGGCGAGAAGCGTGGCGAAGCGATTGATCGACCTTGCAATCGGTATTCCGGCCTTGATCCTGGCTTTGCCAGTGATGGCCTGCATTGCCCTGGTCGTCTGGCTAACCGATGGCGGCGGTCCGATCTTTGTTCAGCGCCGCTATGGCAAGAATGGCAAGACTTTTCGCTTCTTTAAATTCCGTTCGATGCGCATTGATGCGGATCAGCGCCTCCAGGCCCTGATCGATATCAATCCTGAGGCGAAGGCGGAATGGGGCGTTCAGAGAAAGCTGCGACGGGATCCGCGCATTACCCGGTTTGGCGAATTCATTCGCACCTGGAGTCTCGGTGAGCTGCCGCAACTGATCAATATTATCCGGGGCGACATGTCGCTCGTCGGGCCGCGTCCCCTGGTGCAGCACGAAAATCCGGAATTGGATGACCGGACGCTCTATGGCGCAGACTTCCAGTATTATCTGATGGCTCGGCCAGGGCTTACGGGCCTTTGGCAAGTGAGTGGCCGTGCCAATACGCTGTTCTCTGATCGTGTCGGCATGGATATCGAATATGTCAGGACCTGGTCGATATCGGCCGATCTGCGCATCCTGGCCCAGACGCTGCCCGTTGTTATACGCCGGACAGGCGCGCACTGATCACCACGCATCCTGCTGAAACAAAACGGGCGCCCGAAGGCGCCCGTCAATAATGGCCTGTCCTGCCACTGGCCTAGAAGCGCCAGCCCAGTTCAAATCCGGCCGACTGGGTCTCAGTTGTCTCGCCGAATTCGCCCTGATAGCCGATGGAGAAGCGAAGCCGGTCGCTATTGGCAACATCCAGTGCAGCACCGAAACGAACAATATCCTGGTCAATCTCGGTAATGATATCCGCCGGGATCACTCCGGCCGGGGCATCGCGGAAGCTGATCGGCAGACCGACATGATCCTGCTGGGTCACCCGTGTGCCCAGGGTAAGGGCCAGGCGAGTATAGCCGCCATCTTCAGCCTCGTTGAAATAGCCAAACTCCAGCTGCGGTGTCAGCGCGGTGACGAATTGCGTCTCGCCGTCCGAGCGCACGCCATTGCCTTCTGCGCCCAGCTCATACAGTCCGGCATGGACAAGCGAGGTAACCGACAGCTCAGCGGACGGCAGGATGTAGAAATTGCTGTCCTCGAACTGATGACGGTGGCCCGCACGCAGACGCAGATCCAGATATCCCGCATCCGGGCTGGACTCGGCGAATACGCGTTCAAACAGGCGCATCTGGCGAACGGTCTCATACTTCATCCAGCCACCGCTGAGAGAGCCGCTGATAACGCTGCCTTCTTCCCAGTGGCGTTGCAGGGTCATGCCAAGCGTGACGCCTTCACCATCAGTATTGGCGCGGATGCCATCAATCTTGTGGATATTCACGGACTCCAGACCGATCGCCATGCCGATCCGCCACAGGTCATTCAGCGGACGCTGATGGCCGGCGCGCAGTGACATCGTATCCATTTGCGTACCGAAACGCTCGAAGCTGGCGTCCCGATCTGCAACGCCAGCATCGACACGCACGAAGCTGCATTCCTCGCCGAGATCGACCAGCGTTGCCCCGCCGCAACCGGTCAGATCGCTGCTGAAGCTCGCCGCCGTATTGAGCAGGCCTTGCAGCGGCGCAATATGCGGTTCGGGATTCAACTCGGTCATCAGGAAGTTGTAGAGCTCTTCATCCTGCAGATTGCCAAGCCAGGCAAGCAGGCGACCAGTGCCTTCTGCGCCTCCGACCTGAAGGTTGGAGTCCATATGGGCGCCCATTTCCCGCTCATTGCGGTTGAGCCCGTTCACACCACCGAAATCAGTATCGATGTTCAGCAGGACATCGCCGCCCCGCGTTGTGATCGAGAAATCGACGGCGAGCGTGTCGGTGATCTCAAGACCATTATCGCTTGCTGTGCCGGTCTGCGAGGTAAAGAGCGGGATCGGAACGGCATCCGACAGCCAGACGAAGGTGGCATCACCCGTGCCGTCGACCATTGCATCGCCCGTCAGGGTGACAAGGTCATAATCATAGGGACCGTACGCGACATCAAAGACGAGATGGCCCGTGGCGGTCTGGGTGAAATTGCCGTCCAGCTGGACATCATTGATCACGCGGGAGCCGAACCAGATATTCGTTTCCGGCGTCGCCAGATGATCCAGATTATAATAGGTGTCGCCGGCCGCCAGATCGATCGGGACAATCGTCGCCGACAGACCCATCAGGAAATCACCCGCATTGGTAAAGGTTGCCGAAGCGCCGGTCTCGGCCGCCGCGGTAAAGAGCGAGCTCGCGCGCGTGGCCGTCAGGGTGGGTGCATCAAAACTGACATCGCCAGCGGGTGCTGCATCCTGCGCGGCCAGCGCGCTGGCGGCTGGGCCGGCGGCGAGCGCAACCGGCTCAACCGGTGTCAATTCCGTTGCCTCGTCAGTCGCCTCGTCCGCAGCCTCTTCCGGAGCTTCGGAGACCGCGGTCTTGGCAGTAGAATCAGGGGTATCGCCCAGCGTGGCAATCGGCGTGTCGGAGCTTGCAATCGCTGTCGCAGATGCAAATTCCGGCGTTGCCGCATCCATTTCGGAGACCTGCGTTGCAGCTGGCTCCGCCAGCAGCACGTCAGAGAGAGGCACGACGCTCATATTTGCCGGTGCCGCATCATCTGAACCTGCAAGGGCAGCCGATGTTTCCGATACCGGTGTGCTGGGTTCAGAGGCCGGTGCAGCTGCCGCCGTCGTCTCAGACGGTGTAGCGGCTTCCGTCTCGGCAGAGCTCCCGGTCAGGCTTTGCGCGCTTGCCGGTGCCTGGGTGGCGATATTCTCGCTTTCTTGCCGCGCCGTCACCGATTGGACCATGGCCGGAGCCTGGCCGGCACTTGCATCATCGCGAAGATCGATGGTCGAAAAGGCGATGAAGGTCGCGCCCTGGTTATTATTGAAGCGGTTATCGCCCGAGCCGAGATCAAGATTGCCCGCGACAATCCCGTTATTATGGATTGTGTCATTGCCGGTTGTGGCTTCGATGGCCCAGGTGGAAACCGCAGACAGCGTGCCATTCGTGGTGAGGCTGTTATCCGCGCCCCCGTCGAAATAAACACCCCGGCCAATCCCGCTGCCACCGCGGACAAAGCCTTCGATCAGACCAGTGATATTGCCACCGCCATCAGCGCCGACGCTTTGTGCGAAGACCGCCGTGGAGTCCGTATTGGTCGTCCAGATATCACCACTGACCGCGAATTCGATCGTGCCACCCGCACCGGAGCCGCCAGCCGTGCCGGCGAAGACGCCGTCAATCCAGCCACCGCCACCGCCGACCGATTGCAGAATGACACCATAAGTGCCTTCGCCTTCAGTGATTATGGATCCGTCCTGGGTGAAGCTGATCGCCCCGCCATCGCCGGAACCCTCTTCTGTCAGGAGGAAGTCAACACTTGCGGAATCGGTAAGAACGGCACCGCCTCCCCCGCCGATCGATTGCAGCATCACGCCGTGCGAGCGCGTGCCGGTTGTGCCGATCATGCCGGTATTGGACACGGTGACGTCGCCGCCATCGCCGCTGGCTCCATTCTGGCCACCTAGCGTGACGCCAGTGATGTCGGAACCGGTTGATTGTGCGTAGCCGCCACCGCCGCCGATGGACTGGGCGATCAGGCCGACCGAACGGTCTCCGAGCGTGTAGACGCCGCCGGTGAAGACACCTGTGACATCGCCGCCGCCGAGGTCGGCACCGCCATTTGCGCCAAGCGAGAAGCGGGCGGCATGGAAGGTCTGGTCGACCGCATCGACATTGACGGTCGCGAAACCACCGCCGCCGCCGACCGATTGCAGGATAGCCGCGGCAGAGAACGCGCCGGACGTCATGACGCTGCCACTCTGCGAGCGTGAGACGACACCTCCGGTCTCGGTCGCGCCATTCGTGCTGCCAAGATAGACGTCAACGGGGCCGAGATAGGCGCCTTCCGGAGCCGTCAGATCAATTGTACCGAGGCCGCCACCGCCGCCAATCGACTGCATGATCAAGCCGGGCGAATTCGTACCGGTGGTGAGCAGCGCGCCGTCATGGGCGCTTTCCATGAGGCCGCCATTATTATTGCTGCCGTCAATCCCGCCGAGATCAAGGCCGACATCGACCGGTGTCGGTGTCTCCGCCGAAAGGCTCTTCGCCTCGGCACTGGCTGTGTCCTCGGCCGAGATCGTCACCAGGTCGTCCTCGGTTACACCGATCGATGCGATGATGCTGACTTGGCCGCCACCGCCGCCAATGGACTGAACCAGGGATGCCGTCGAATTGTCACCGCCTGCCGAGAAACTCCCGGTCGTGTTGATGGTGACCAGGCCTGCATTCATGTCGCTGGAGTCTTCCGCGCCTGCTCGCGCCGCCAGCAGCGGATCAGCCGGGCTATCATCACTATCCGGGGACAGGGAGCCATAAACCGGTATGGAGGGGTCGCCGGACAGGTCGGTAATACCTTCAAAGCTCAACTCGAGCGTCCCGCCTCCGCCATTAATGCTCTCCGCCTTGATCGCCTGCGAGCCATCGCCCAGCACGGTAATGTCACCGTAATGATTGACCGTGACCGCACCACCCGTGCCGCCAGAGCCGCCACCGGTGGCTCCGATCAGGGCTGAGAGGGAGTTTGAGGTGACGAATGTGATCGGCTCGCCAGTCAAGGCAAAGCCCATATTGGCATTACCGCCACCGCCGCCGATGGACTGAGCCAGGATACCGTGTGCACCATCGCCGCGAGTGACGATTTCGCCGCTATTGGTAACCACGACATCGCCGCCATCGCCGCCATCGCCGCCATCGCCGCCCGTGCCGCCAATCGCGATCAGCGGCGTGCCGCTGGTGGTGCCAACGGAGATATTGGCCGCAATCACCATGCCGCCATTACCGCCGCCACCGCCAATAGACTGGGCGAGTATGCCGTGAGCTCCATCACCGCTGGTATCGATCAGCCCGCCATTGGTGACTGCGACATCGCCGCCATCGCCGCCAATGCCGCCGGATCCGCCTAGATTAAGCCCGAACGTGCCCGCGCTCTCTGAGGCCACCTGGCCGCTGACCGAGATGATCGAGCTTCCATTGCCGCCACCGCCGCCGAGCGACTGGGCGAAAATCCCGTATGCGCCATCGCCTTCAGTTACGATCGTGCCGCTGTCGGCGACACCGTCCAGTGCCGAATTGACGACGTTCACCGCGCCGCCATCACCGCCGGTACCACCCAAGCCACCAAAGTTCAGATTGAGCGCCAGGCTATTGCTCTGGGAACCGGAAATGCCCAGTTCTGCATCCAGGATAACGCCACCATCGCCGCCACCGCCGCCGATGGAGTTGGCGCTGATGCCCGCGGCATCCGTGCCCAGCGTGACAATGGTTCCGGTATTGGTGACATCAACCGTGCCACCATCGCCGCCGGTATCGCTGTCACCACCGATCTGGATGTCGAGCGACAAGCTATTGCTGCTGCTTGCCGCATTCCAGTTCATAATAGCGCCGCCATCGCCGCCACCGCCACCGATGGACTGGGCCCGTACGCCATAGGAGGTGTCGCCCGACGTCCCGATGAGACCTGTGTTCACAACGGAGACTGCACCGCCATCATTACCGGTACCGCCGTCACCGCCGACGCTGAATGTCATCGCCAAGGACTGGCTGTCCTTGATATTGTCCGGGCCATCGACCGGCAGGCCGAGATTGAAGACATTGCCGCCGGTGCCGCCGCCGCCGCCGACAGATTGCGCCAAAATGCCGTCCGCGCGATCGCCAAAGGTGAGGAGCGTGCCTTCATGAAGCACATCAACCGCACCTGGCGTACCGCCTTCCCCACCTTCGCCGCCAACGGAGACGAAGAGGGAGAAAGTGTCCTGCGTGATGACGTTGAACACGGCTCCGCCGGCGCCGCCGGACCCGCCCACGGATTGGGCGTGGATGCCGATCGCGTCATCGCCTTCGGTCTGGATCAGGCTGTCCGCATCGGTCGCATTGACCGCGACATCGCCGGCGCTGCCGCCCACCGGGCCGTCCAGTCCCACCGCAACGCTGACACTACCGCTATTATCGCCCGAGGAGCCGCCAAGACCGATCGCCGTGGCGCTGGAAGCCCCGCCGCCACCGCCGACCGATTGCGCGAAAATACCCTTGGAATCAGATCCTGACGTTGAAATTACGCCTTCAAAATCAACGGTTACGTCGTCACCCGTGCCAGCGGCGCCGCCTTCGACGCCCAAGGTGATGTCGAGCGAATTGCTGGCGCCATAGCCCATGACGAAATCTGTGCCGGCGCTGCCGCCACCGCCACCGACGGACTGTGCGAAGATGCCCAGGGAGTTATCGCCCTCGGTCACGATGGTGCCGATATGATCGACATAGACCGTGCTGGCGCTGCCGCCGCTGCCGGTTCCGCCGCCAATGGCGACATTCACAACATTTGCGTCCGAGGTCAGGCCCGTCGCGATATTATAGCTGGCGCTACCGCCACCGCCGCCGACCGATTGCGCAAAGATCGCGGTGGAATCATCGCCGTCGGTTAGGACGTCGCCATTATGCAGCACGGTAACCGCATCGCCATCGCCGGCCGCGGCGCCCGAGCCACCGACCGCAACATTCGCTACGGCTGCATTATCCGTGTCACCGGCAGATGTCGTGACAACAATCGAGAAATTCATGCCGGCATTGCCGCCGCCACCGCCGATCGACTGGGCGATAATCGCGCCGGAGTCGTCGCCGAAGGTTTGAACGAGCCCGGCATTTGGCGTCATGGCGCCACCGACATCGTCATAGCCGCGTACCAGGGTAACGCTTCCAGCATCGCCCCCGGCACCGCCAGAGCCGCCAACGCCGGCTGACAGCGGGCTGCCGCCCGGAGCCAGATTGGCGGTGATATTCATGCCACCCTGGCCGCCACCGCCGCCGATGGATTGCGCAAGAATGCCGTGAGAACCGCCGGTATAGGTCTCCGAGACCAGTTCGCCCGTGCCCGCGTCAATTGCGGCATTGATCAGGATATTGCCCGTGGAATTCACGGTTACATCACCGGCATCGGCGCCATCGCCAGCGGACCCGCCGACGCCCACGGCTACGGAGACACCGTCGAGTGCACTACTGCCGCTCGATCCGGACAGTGTCGCGGAAGCGGTCAGGTTGAAACCGCCTGTGCCGCCGCCGCCTGCAATGGACTGCGCCAGCAGGCCGATAGAGTTCTGACCCTCGACCCAGACCTGGCCATTATGCGTCAGCGAGACATCGCCGGAGATATTGCCGGCGCCGCCGAAGCCGCCAATGCCCACATTGATCGAGGGCTCATTCGTGCTGCTGTTGGGTGTCAGGCTGCCGGAGACATTAAAGCCGCCATTGCCACCGCCGCCGCCGATCGACTGCGCGACAACACCGCGGGCATTATTGCCACCTGCATAGACATTGGCATCGACATCGGCGGTCACGCTTGACGCCGTGCCACCATCCGCGCCGAAACCACCGACGCCCACTGTGAGCGAGCCGTCCTGGGCGATGGACCCGGAGATATTGAAGCCGCCATTACCGCCGCCGCCACCAATGGACTGAATGATGACGGCAGAGCGGTCATCGCCGGTCGCGACGACATCCGCCGTTTCGTCACCCTCGTCACGCAGGGTCAGGTCCGCTGAACCAGCATTGCCGCCAGCGCCGCCGAAGCCGCCAATGCCGATTGAGGCCGTCCGGCTGTCGCCTGAGCCGGAGGCAAGCGTCAGCGCAATCGAGCCGGTGACATTGAAGCCGCCATTACCGCCGCCACCGCCGATAGACTGGACGACAACGCCGTTCGAACCGCCCGCGCGCACGCGATATTCTTCGGACAGCACGACTTCTTCGTCAAAAGAGAAGCCGAAATCGGAGAGATTGATAGAGACTTCCGGGACAATTTCGTCGGATTCCAGTCCCTGTGCGTAGACATTGCCCGTGATGTCAGCCGTGACATCGCCCGCATTGCCTCCATCGCCGCCGAAGCCGCCAAGGCCGAAACCAAGGGCAGCCGATGAGCCGCCGGTCGTGCCGGAAATATTGCCAGTGACATTGAAGGCGCCATTGCCGCCGCCGCCGCCGAGGGACTGAACGAAGACGCCGTCCGCATTGGCGCCATCGGTCATCGTATCGCCGACGCGCACCAGATCGACATTGCCTGCATCGCCGGCACCGCCGCCGAAACCGCCAATTCCGACACCCAGAGTGCCGGTGGTCCCGCTGCCGAGCGCGATACCGCCGGTGACGTTGAAGCCGCCATTGCCGCCGCCACCGCCAAGCGATTGTGCCATGACACCATCGGCATTATCGCCAAGCGTGATGTAATCGCCCGTTACGGAGGCGTTTACATAGTCGGCGCTGCCACCATCACCGCCAAAGCCGCCGATCCCGACGCCGAGCGTGCCTGACATGCTGGACGAGGCCGTGAAGCTGATCCCGCCGGTAACGTTGAAGCCGCCATTACCGCCCGAGCCGCCGAGGCTCTGGAACATGGCACCAAAGGAATTTTCGCCCTCGGTTTCCACATCACCGATCAAAATACCTTCGACATAGCCGGCATCACCGCCGCCGCCGCCGAAGCCGCCAATGCCGACGCCGACCGTGCCGGAGACGCTGTTGGACAGGGTGATCGCGCCGGTGACATTGAAGCCACCATTGCCGCCGCCGCCCGCAATGGACTGCAGCAGGGCGCCATGGGAGTCGTCGCCGGTCGTGTAAATATTGCCGGTCTGGCTGACATCGACATAGCTGGAATCGCCGCCATCACCGCCGAAGCCGCCAATACCGACACCGACGCTGCCCGCGCCACTGCTGGCTGAGGCCGTAATACTGCCGGAGACATTAAAGCCGCCATTGCCGCCACCGCCACCGAGGCTTTGATAGGTCAGACCAAAAGAGCGATCCCCATTGGTGCTTATGTCGGATACGACTGTTCCGGTTGCCGATCCGGCATCACCGCCATCACCGCCGAAACCGCCGATGCCAACCATGATATTGCCGGATCCGGAATTCGACAGGGCAATGCCCCCGGAAACATTGAAGCCACCATTGCCGCCGCCGCCGCCGACGGATTGGACCAGGATGGCGCCGGCATCATCGGCGGTGTCGCAGACACAGCTATAGCCGGTTATGACATCGCCATTGATATTGCCGACGACTGCGCTGGAACTGCCGCCATCGCCACCGCCACCGCCGACGCCAACGCCGACATTGCCGGCGGCACCGCCGCTCAGCGAGATCCCGGCATTGACGGAGAACGCGCCATTACCACCGCCACCGCCGACGGACTGAACGACGATGCCGCGGGCATTCTCGCCTGAAGTGACCACAGCAACCAGGTCATTATCGACATCGCTGATGCCATTATTCAGGTCCAGCGTTGCGCCACCGGCATCACCGCCGCCGCCGCCAATACCGCCGACCGAGACACCAATCGACCCGGCCGCGCCGCCGGAGAAGGCTGCAGAGATATTGCCGGCGATCGAGAAGCCGCCATCACCGCCACCACCGGCAACCGACTGTGCGATAATACCATCCGACTGGAAGCCTTCAGTATAGGTCGTTCCGGCAACATCGAGATCGACCTGGCCGGACGTGCCGCCATCGCCACCGGCGCCGCCGACGCCGACCGAAATGGCCGCCGAGGCGCTTGGGCTGACGGCGATCGAGCCAGAGACGTTGAAACCGCCATTGCCGCCGCCGCCGCCGATCGACTGGGCGATGATGGCATCGGATTGATCGCCATAGGTGAAGACATCACCATTCACATTCGCGGTCACGGAGCTGCCATTGCCGCCACCACCGCCGGCGCCGCCGACGCCGACCGAGACACCGACTCCGGCTGCACCAGACGATGCGCCAATTGAGCCGGAGACGTTGAAGCCGCCATTGCCGCCGCCGCCGCCAACAGATTGGGCGAGGAAGCCGCCGGACTGATCGCCCGATGTTGTTATCGAGGCCGCGGATGCCGTCACTGCACCGGCATTGCCGCCATCACCACCGGCGCCACCGACACCGACCGAGATGGCCGCGCCGACCGTTCCGGCGCCACCGATCGAGCCGGAGACGTTGAAGCCGCCATTGCCGCCGCCGCCGCCGATGGACTGAATGGTCACGCCGCTTGCCCGGTCGCCTTCGGTCTCGACATGGCCGCCGATCGCACCGGTCACCGTGCCGCCGGTACCGCCATCGCCGCCTGAGCCACCTACGCCGACGGATACGGCACCACTTGCCGTGCCGCTGACGGCGAGGGAGCCGGACACATTATAACCGCCATTGCCGCCGCCACCGCCGACGGACTGGATCAGGGCGCCACCGCTGTCATCCCGGGTGGTGGTGATCGTACCATCAAATGTCGCATCGACCGTGCCGCCAATGCCGCCGCTACCGCCGGAACCACCGACGCCGGCCGCGACTGAGGCGCTGGCTGCACCCGCCGCCGATCCGGCGAAAGCAATGCTGAAACCGCCATTACCACCGCCACCGCCGACGGATTGGGCAATCAGGCCGGTAGAGAATTCACCATCGGTGGAAATTGCGCCACCGCTGTCCATGCTGACCATGCCGCCCTGGCCGCCGGACCCGCCGGACCCGCCCACGGCGACAGCGAAAGCTGCCGCTGCGGTTTCGCCCGCTGCAAAGGAGAAGGAGGCTGCAAATCCGCCATTACCACCGCCGCCGCCGACAGATTGGGCGAAAATGCCAGTGGAGTAGTCTCCGGTTGTGGTGACCACAACATCACCATCGACATCAACGCTTCCGCCGAGACCGCCATCACCGCCGGATCCGCCTACCGCGACGGAGGCGCTGACGCCATAGCCGCCAGCGACCTGCACAGCAAAGCCGCCATTACCGCCACCACCGCCAACGGACTGGGCATAAACGCCGGCGGCACGATCGCCGGCTGTCGTGATGGAGGGGGTGACGCTGACCGTGCTGCCGCCAACCGTGACAGAGCGGTCGGCGAAATTGATATCGACAGCGCCGCCATCACCACCA